>JAYUYF010000491.1:0-9162 GCA_043752605.1 Roseiflexaceae bacterium | reverse complement strand
TCCCTTGTGTGCTACAGGTCGTCAGGATACTGCACAATCAGGTCAAAGCTCGCGCCAAGCTGCTGGTACGTGACCCCGGCGCTGGCCCGATTTTCCTGTTGTATGCCGCGTCGCTTCACGCAGCTTGCAATGATACCGCTTTTCCAGTGCGTTGCCTGCACGTTCCCCAGCAGTTCGTCGAGCCGTTGGGCTGCGGCGTCCAGCTCCACACCGATCTGCGCAATCCGCTGCGCGATCGTGACCTGAATGGTCATCCCGACCGCAATGCGCTCGCCGCCCACGCCCAGCACGTCGTCGTCTGCCGTAAGCTGGATCGTTGCGCCCAGCACCGGGGTGGCGTTCGGCATGTAGCGTGGCCCACCGTCCCGATGCACGCGCCCGCCGATCAGCAGCAGAAACGTCGGGTCGTTGCGCAGGCGGGCTTCCAGCCAGTCCAGCCCGAGCAGTGTTTCGCGCTGGCGCACCGCGCTGGTGATGGTGACCAGGGTGAGGCCGAGCGAGCCAGCACTGGGAAGCTGCGCGAACGTCACGCTTTGTACGGCGTTCTTCCCTGGCCCGCCGCGCACCAAACTCTCCACCGTGACGCGCGTGGTGATCGGCGTGTACGCGACCAGCGTGGTGCGCAGCAGCGGCACGTCGGTGTTGGCCCGCGCGCCCATGAACGTGATCGTGACGGTCGGCGTGGGGGCTTCCCGCACGTCGACCATCACGTTGCTCGTGCTGCCAATCCAGCTCAGCCCGGCCAGCGCCTCCGCGACCTGTGCCGCGCGCGGGAACGGTGCCAGCGGTATGAGCGTCGTGGCCTCGGTCGTTGCCGTCGTGGTACTCACCTGCGCGCCCGCCGATCCCACGCGCGCTCCACGGCACCACGCGGCACGCGCGGCACCAGTCCGCGACCGGCAGCGCTCACCCACGCGGCGGGCGCGTCCGGGTCGAACGATTGACTGCTGGCGTCCTCGCGTGCGGACAGGTCGGCCAGATACCGCGTTACGTCCATGGCACTCGCGACCAGGCCCGTATCGCGCGCGTTCCGCTCGGGGCGCTCACCGACAAGGTACACGTCCGGGGCGCGACCAGCCGCCGCCGCGTACGTGGACTCGCCCGGCGTTTGCGTGTACAGCGACTGGGCCAGGTCGTGATCGGGGTCGGCGCTGGCCGGAATAGCCCGGATGAGCGCGGCGCGCGCGGCCTCGGTGACCAGCGGCAGCACCACGGCGCGCAGCGTGTCGGGCAGCGCGCGCGCGAGTTGCGGCAAGCGGTTCACCGTCAGTCCGGCCTTCACGACGCCGACCGCACGGCGTCCGTCAGCAGCAGCATCGCAACCAGCAGCGAGTCCGGCTCCTCGCTGGTGGTGAGCGCCCACACGAGCTGGCGCGTCAAATGAACGATCATCGCGGCGTCCACCGGGTGCGCAGCGCGCGCGGCGGGTACGCTGCCTGCCACGATGACCCGTGCCACAGCGGCGCTCATGGCGTCCACCTGAATCTGGCGTAGCGTGGCCGTGTACGCCAGATCGCTGGCGGAGGGCGGCGTGGATGGTGTGGTCGTTGTGGTCGTTGTGGTCGTCATCAGGAGCGTCCTTACATTCCGGGCGGTTGGTTCCGGCCCGACACTTCAAACACGATCGCATCGTGCGGCGGCGTCCAATAGTCTTCGGTGTACAGCACGATCGGCGCGTTATCCCGGCGCTGCACGACCAGCATAAGCTGGGTTTGCGGCAGGAGCAGCGTTTCGCGCGTCACGGCGAACGTGACCTGGGTGGCGAACGTGACGCCGACCGACTCTTGCAGGGCCAGCATGGCGCTGTTCGGCCCGGTCACGCGGCACGGCACCGCGTACGCCACCGCGCGCGTGAAATCCCACGGCGGCGCGTCGAGCGTCGGCGCGTAGACGGTGCAGCGCTCGGGCAACGCGGCAGCACTGCCCGCCACCAGCCGCATCTGCTCCAACTCGAACGCATCATACGGCACACGCGGCAGCAGCAGGTTGCTGGTCATTCGTCATGCCCGCGCTGCTCGTGCCGCCGCAGGTACACGACCAGCCCAACCAACGCTAGCCCGACCGCGCCCGCCAGCCCCAGCGCGCAATGCGCCAGCCGCTGCGCGATCGCGCCGGTCTTGCGCGCCGCCTGCGCGTCCTGCCGCTGCACCGCCCGATCCTGCTGCGCACTGTGCAGCAGCGTGGTGATTTGGGCTTGCTTATCGTTCACGTTTGCCGTCACCCCTTCGTACGCGGATAACCAGTTTTTCAGCAGCACCTGCACCATCTCTTTCTGCTGGCCTAACCGTTGGTACAGTTCGGCCCGATACGCGGCCACCTGCTCGTGCAACGCATCCAGCACCAGCAAGTCGTCAGTCAATGGCGGCTGCCCGTCGTCCGCACTCATACCACACCGTCCCGATCGCTGGTACGCCGCCCGTGCAGGATCGGCGCGGCCAGGGCCAGCGCGGCCAGCGCGGCGTCGAGCTTGAGCGTTACTTCGAGCAGCGCGCAATCCGCGAACTCCCGCCCGGCACGTGCGTCGTCGCGCTGCTGGAGCGCCAGATCGAGTCGCGCGGTGAACACCGCACTGTTCACGCTGGCCTCCGCCTGCGAGCCGAGCGCTTCCACGAAGTCGCGCATGTAGGTGTCGAACCGCGCGGTCATCCGCGCTTCCTGCCTGGCGTCAGCCGCCGCCGCGTGCTCGTCACCGCGATTGCCGCGCGCTTCAATGAGCGCGACGAGAATGAGGGGAACGCCAGCGATGATCGCAATCAATACGGTGTCGGTCATGGGACGGCTCCTCGCGCGTTCGGTAGAACGCGCGAGGCGCATGATCGGCTGGTATCAGCAATTCACGTGTGTCAAGTGTACCATGATCGTTCGTCACGGGTCAATGACAGCCGTCGGTTTCGTCGTCGGTTTCGCCGCCGGTTTCGCCGTCGGTTTCGTCGTCGGTTTCGCGCGGCGCAACCCGCCTGGCCCGCGAAAACCCGGTGCGCGACCAGTGAACAATTGTGCGCTTGCGCACATCGGTGCGGCGAACACCCGTGCGGATCAGCACGTTCGTGCGTGTTACGCGCGGTTGTTCCTGTAACGTACTCGGACATAATGTGCAGAATGCGAACGCACGTGCGGCGAGGTTGTCGATTGTGACAACTGCGTGTATCGCGTTCTGATGCGGTAAAACGCCAGTCACGCGGAAATTGTCAAGTTGCGGGCAGAATAAACGTTACAGACGTGTAACGTTTTTGTAACGCTGTTTAGGGCGTCCTAATGCCCTAAAGTGGCAAACGTTACATGTTACAGGAAAAAATTACATATGCACAGAGAAAAACGGAAGTATGAGTAAGTGTACGAGTCACACAAAGTACGGACGTTCGGGCGAGTCGTGGACACGATCTGGGGCGATTCGCGCGTGAACATATAACGTTTTTTTCCTGTAACATTGTAACGTAGGACTTTATTGACCCCTATTTACGTTGATCTGTTTATACGATAGAGCATAGAGAAGCCAAACTCCAGAGTTACAAAACGTTACAGAAACGTTACACAAACGTTACACGCCCTCCATTTCCGTGTCAGTTTCGCGCATTCCAATGCACGTTACAGGCAGTTTGGAAAAGTGTAAAGGCTTTTTCTTAAACACGGAGCGGGCCACAAAATCGCTTGTCAGGTACAGACACCGGAGACCACCGTTCCGTGTGGCTGAGTGGCTAGGAAGTGGCACCACGAGCCTCGTGGCTGACAACTAGTCATCAGCATTGGCTGTGCTGGCAGCCCGAATGCCCACAGGTGTCCGGGTGCGGGTGACGCGAGCGACGTTTGCCGGGCGATCGGCGGGCGGGGTGGGAGCAGCCGGGCGAATGAGTTGTGTACCCGCCATGTCCGCAATCACGAAGCGACGCCAGCCGGGCAGCTCGTCCGAGTTGGTGCCACCGCCGTCCTGCCACGCGAGCAGGTGGGGCGCGCCCGTGCTCCCGGCAAGGCGTGCGCGGGGCGAGACCAGGCGCGACCTGCCGTGATACACGAACGCGAGTCGGGTGCCGGTATCGGCTTCTGCGATGGCAAGCTCGGTCGCGGCGAACGCGCTCATTGCGACGACACGGGCGCGCGGTTCGCCGGGCGGGGTGGCTTTCCGAATCTTCATCAGGGGTCGCTCCGTGGACTAGCCGGACAGCACATCGCCCCGGTAGAGCTGGCCGATGGTCGGGCGAACGCGGCGCGCGTACAGGGCAGCGGTCTCGCGCCACTGTTGCAAGACTTGCGAGCGCGAAAAGCTCCCGTTGCCCGAGGCGAAATCGAATCGGGTAAGCTGGGTGGCCGCAAGCAACTCGAGTACGTCGACCGCAACGGCGTACCGGTCGTGGCTGGTGCCGGTCAGAAACACGCCCGCCGATTGATGATCGGCAAACGTCCAGCGCCCGCTATTCAGGTCGGTCACGCTCGGGGTAAGCAGCGCCCAGCCGTTGCCGGATTGCAGGTACGCCGTACTTTCGAAGTCCTCGAGCGGCGCAATGAACTCACGCCAGAGCACGCGCCCGGTACCTGCTTCGATTGTTTCGAGCGGGTGGAGCAGGAGTTGCCGCACGTCGATCCGGGTGCGATCGGCAATGACGCCGATCTCGTCATCGCTGACAAGACCGGCGTACGCATCTTCCGTAATACCGCAGAGCGCGCGAACGCGCGCCACGACGGGAGCAAGACTGGCGCGTAGCGGCACGTTAGATCGCTGACTTCGGCAGCTTATGCACGCTGATCACCCCGGTATGCCCAGCGACCAGATCGATCAGCAGCGCGCCCACATTGACCAGCGCGGCGTCGTCGCGCTGCCCAAAGCGTGCGCTCTCCAGCCCGGTAACGATCGTATCGCCCGAGGCCGGAACGGCCACGACCAGATCGCCGCGTCCGGCAAGGAACGTATGCCCTGCACCCTTGGGGTACAGGTTGTCGGCAGGCGAGCTTTTGATCGTGACGATCTTCTCGGCCACCGACGCATTGGTGATACGAATGACGAGGCGCTGGTGCTCGCCGGCTGCCGGGATGGCGATCCCGTTGGTGACCAGGGCGGCGTCAATAACGGTCGTGGTGTACGCGACCGGGGCTTCGCCCAGCAGCACGACTGGCGCAATTTGTGTACGTGGCATGGTGTCGTTGTCCTTTCCGACAAGTACGAGTGCGAGGTGACCGGGCGCACGCAGTGTGCGCCCAGTGCAGGGTCAGCTTACAGCGTGCCCTTGGCGACGGTCAGGACGATCGCAGCGGAAGGCCGCGTCACTTTGCCGCCGTACAGGTTGAGGCCCTTCATGGCGTCGCCAAAGCGGCGCTCGGGGCGGTACGCTTCGGTCTTCGAGAGCTGGTTGGCGAACGTGGTGGCGATCCGGTGCCCGCCGATGATCTTGTGGCGGGTGCCGCTAAGCGCAGTCGGCACGCTGTTGCTGCGCAGGACGCGCAGACCGGCTGCCGCGCCGATCTCGCCGTTGGCAAGCGTCTCGCGGTTCTGGGCGGTACCGTAGTTGACGAACCGGTTGTCCTTGAGGAGCAGGCCGTAGAACCATGCAGGCACGATCGCGTAGCGTCCGCTGGGCGGCACGTTGGCCTCGTCGAGCGCGACCGACACGTTGACCAGTTGCTCGTAGGCGTTCTTGTCAGCGCCGGCCATGCCCACGGTGAACGGGGTGGCGTCGGTGCCGAGAATGTTGGCGCTGCCGGTGCCGGTGGCGCTGTTGCCCGCTTCGGCAACAATCTTCGCCGCAATGTACTTATCCGCATCGTTTGCCAGCGCAAACGCGGCTTCGCCCATTGTTTCGTCCATGACGCGCGGGTTGCCCTGCGTCCGGTCAACGTCGTCGAGGAAGAAGTTGTAGTAGCGCGCCTTGTCGATGGTCAGCACGCCGCTGGCATCGTCGAGCACTTGCGCGCCCGAGGTGAAGTCGGTGTTCTTGCTGTAGTCACCGATTTCGACCGACCCGATCGATGTAATCTTCACGGTATCGCCGCGCTCGCGGATTTCGCCTTCGTAGTCGCGGTTGACCACGAGATCCTGGCCGTACACGAGGTTGTTCCGTAGGTTCGCCTGAATACGGGCGCTCCAAATCGTTGGGATAAAGTTATTGATCGCCATGGTGCTGCTCCTGCTGCGTACTCACAATCGCGCAGAGCGGCGACGATGATCTGGCGCGCAGGTGGCGCAAGGGACGATGGTGGTCGTTATCGTACATGGTCAGGCGTCCAGCTCGCATCGAGCGTGATGGGCGGTCGGCGTGCTTACGGCAGGATTGCCGGAAGCGGTGGTGTCAGCACCACGACGGGCGCACTGGCTGCGCCGGACGCGGGCCTCGGATACTCGGTCAAATCAATTTTGACCCGGTATTTCTTGCGTTCGCGTTGCTCTTTGTCCCAGTAGGAACAGAGCAATTCGATAATGCCACGTTGCGGATCGTACACGGCGAGCAGCTTCTGGCTTGCGGGATCGCGCAAGGCGACCCAGCCTTCTGGGATCGGATGCCGCCCAGGGGCGAGTGATGTGGTCATGCGCGCTGCTCTCCTACGCCGTAAACGTGGCAAGTAATGGGCCGATTTCGTCCCACCGTTCGTTGATTTCCCGTTCGTCCATGCCCTCGATGTCGGCACGGGTCAGGCCGGCTTTTGCGCCGCGCCCGCCAACCTTCTCGGGATTACTGGCGCTCGCGCCGCGCGGCGCAACCAGTTGCGGGTGCTTCTGGGCCAGCGCGCGCAGCGTTTGCTCGACGTTGATCGGCGTGCCGTCGTCGTCGAACGCCACCTTGCTCGCCAGCAGCTCCACCGCCAGCTCGATCGGCATCCCCAGCTTGGTCGCTTCTGCCGTCACGGCCTGCGTGGCGCGTGCGGTCTTGAGTTGGCTTTCGACCGTGGCGACGCGGGCGAGTGCGTCGTTGAGTTCGGCCTGCTTGCGCTCGTCCTCGCTCAGTTTCTCGCGCTCGAACGTCTTGACGCGCTTGTGCGCGTCGCGTAGTTCGGTCTCCGCTGCGGCCATTTTGGCGCGCATGGCTTCGTGGTCGGTCTTCGTCTGCCGCAGATCGGTCAGCTCGTCCATGCCGATCTCGTCCACGTACTCCACGGGAGGCGCTGCCGCCACCGTGGTGCGCGTGGTCGTGCGCGTGGATTTGACGACCGCAGCAGGTGGCTCGGCGTCATGCGCCTTGCCGCGAAAGGCGGGTTCGCCCGCGACCGTTGCGGTGACCACGGGCGACTCGGTTTCAACCGATACAGGTGTATCACTGGTAGCTTCGTTGATCACGGTTTCGGGTGCCGTATCGGCATCAGATTTGCGTACAGCCATAAACTAAACCTCCGTATCGTCGTCAGGAAAGTAACGTGGCAATCGGTGCGTGGCCGGTGCGGCGCCCGGCGCGCTGGCCGGTCGCATGAGCACGCCCGGCACGCTGGTCGGGACGAATCCAAAACGTGCGTACCACGTAATCAAGTCGGCGTCGTCGAGTGCGCTCCCGCTATTCGCCGCCACATACAGGTGCAGTGGGGTGGTCGCAAACGTCGTGACCAGTTCGGCAAGCAGGTGACTTGCGTAGCCCAGGCCGCGATGCGCGTGATGTGTCCACACGTTCTCGACACTATGTGTGCCATGACGCGGGGTGACGGTCAGATGCGCAACTGGTTCGCCGTCCTCGCCCAGATACGCAAAGCGCGTCTGCACGTGGAGCAGGGGAGCAGGGGCCGCAGGGGCAGTGGCCGCAGGGGCAGGTAGCAGTTCGGTCATTATCGTACCTCTTTGTGTGTCTCTCTGTCAAGTGCTGGCGCGCGCCACCTCATGATCGGGCGCGCACGCGGGCGCGTCGTACGGGCGCGTCGTACAGATCCTGGCCGTCCGAACCGCCCAGTGGATCGTGATCGTCGTCGTCGGTGTCGGCGGCGTCCAGCTTGCCGTCGGTGTCGAGCGCGCGGCGCAGCATCGTGCGCTGCGCGTCGTCCATGCTTTTCACCAGCGCGCACATGCCGCTGTAGGTGGCGGGCAGGTCACGCAGTTTCGCCGTCAACTTCTGGTTGTGCATCAGGGGTCTCGCTTTCGTTGTCTGTGGGAGCGACTTCTTGCGCATCAGCCGTATCGGCCTGGGGCGCTTCGGGTTGTTCGGCGGTCGTGTCCAGCTTGGCGTCGCGCGCTTTCTTGACCATTTCTGCCGGGTAGTCGTAGCCGCGCTTGGTGGCAATCGTGGACGGAGCCACAATGCCGAGTTGCATGTCCGCGCCCAGCGACGCGATTTCGCGTTCTTCGTCGCGCGGCAGCGCTTCGGGCCACGAGCAGGTTACCTCCACGTCGTCGACCGAGTCGCGCAGGCCGGCCATGACCAGGAGTCGTTCGCAGATTTGTTCGAGCAGTTCGCCGTAGCTTTCCTGCTTGGCTTCGTTCCGGTCGAGCATCGGCTGGTACATGATGCGCAGCGCCACGCCCGAGAGCGCGCCCACACCGGCCATGTTGCCCAGCGCGATCTCCGGCACTTGCGCTTCGTTGTGCAGCTCGCTGCGCAGCATGCCGAAGAACTGCATGTTCAGCCCGAGATCAGCCGGCAGCGTCAGGTTTTCGATCCGGGTGTCGGGGTTCTGCAAGATCAGCATCTCGTCGGTGTCGAGCTGCAATTGCTTGGCGTTCAATCCGTACACGATCGTTTTCGGGTGCCCGTGATACCGTACCACGCGGCGTACCATCGAGATCGAGAAGTTGACGGCTTGAATTAAGTCCACTACGTCGTCTTCGAGGTCTGCCATGCCCCAGAACTCGCTCGGCGCGGGCAGGTTCTGACAATGCACGATCGGCGGGAACGGGTAGGGCCAGACCGTTTCGGTCAGCGTTACCCACTGGTCGCGATCGACCGGGGTGGTGGCGTCGGTGATCAGCCACGCGCCGCCGTTGGGCGTAATGCGCGTGCGGTAGGTGATCGGCTTGCCCGCCAGGCTGATGGTCGGGTAGCTAATCGTGTAGTTCGTGACCATGGCAATATCGTCGGGCGCCCAGTCCACCGTCACGGTCATCGGGTCGAGCGCAATAATGCGCGGCAGGTCGCTGCCGCTGGTCGCGTCGGGCGGCAGCAGGCGCGCAAAGACGTGCCCGTAGATGGCACCGTTCACGGCCAGGTCGGCCAGGAGGCGCTTCTTGCGATTGCGCTTCCAGACCTTCGTGAGCAGTTCTTC
>JAYUYF010000490.1:0-3779 GCA_043752605.1 Roseiflexaceae bacterium | reverse complement strand
CAGATAGATGTCGCCGACGGACGTGACGGCGGTGGGCAACAGATCGGCCGCATACGACTCGAACACCGCAAAACGTCCATCCGTGCTGAGCGACGGCGCGAGCGATGTACGGTCGGCGTTGCCGGTGCGCCAGCCGCGCGAAAGCCGCGCCGTGGTGCCATCAGCCAGTACGCGCAGCACGACATCCGGCGCGTTGTTCTCATCGCCGCCGAGGATATCGGTGGCATCAGTGCTGAACGCCACGACACGCCCATCGCCCGAGATCGCGGAGCTGGTCGAAGCACCATTGGCATCGCCGCCGTTCGCTGCGACCGAGACGCGCGTGATTGCGCCACTCGTGGTGTCGACGACGAAGACATCGGTCTGCGTGTTGGTGTCGCCCGCCACCAGATTGCTCGCATCGGAGTGGAACGCGACCACGCGCCCGTCGGCTGAGATCGACGGGGCCGCCGCGAACCCGTTCGCCGGGGCGCTGGCCGCGCGCGAGACCAGCCGCGTGGTGTTGGTCTGCCGGTCAAAGACAAAGATATCATCATTCGCGTTGGTATCGCCCGCGACCAGGTTGCTGGCACTAGACTGGAACGCGACGTAGCGCCCATCGCCGCTGATCGCCGCCGCCGCCGAAGTGCTGTTGCCGGTACCGCCCTGCGGCGTACGCGACACCAGCATCAGCATGCCGGTCTGCCGGTCGACCAGGAAGATATCATCATTGCTGTTGGCATCGCCCGCCACCAGGTTGCTGGCTGCTGATGTGAACGCAACGTAGCGCCCGTCGACCGAGATCGCCGGGTCGCTCGAACGACCGTTACCCAGCACGCCACTGGTGCGCGACACGAGCGTGGTCGTGGTCGTGCTGCGGTCGACGACAAAGATATCGCTGGTGCTGTTCGTGTCGCCCGCCACCAGGTTGGTCGCACTCGCCTGGAATGCGACGAACTGCCCATCGCCGCTGACGCTCGGCGCGCCGGATGAATCATTGGTCTGCGCGCCATTCAGCCCGCGCGCGAGCAACGTGCGCGTGCCGGTGGTACGGTCGAAGGCGAAGATATCGTGGTTGGTGTTGGTATCCCCCACCACGAGGGTGGATGCGAGCGATTCGAAGACGACCACACGTCCATCGGCGCTGATCGCCGGGGCCGTCGCGGCCGCATCGTTGGCACCATTGCCCGCCGGCGCTGAGGCGCGCACGATGCCAAACAACGCGAGCGGTAGGATATCGGCCACCGGCAGCCTGGGGGTAACAAACTGCAACGGACTGCCGGGCGCGAGCGCATCTGCGCCAAACCGTGCGCCAGTCGGCAGCCGCAGCGTACCGAGCTGGAGCATCCCGCTGCGCGCATCGCCCGCGACCTGGTAGTTCAGCGCACCGCCAGGCGCGGGTGGCGCACCCGGTAGCGCGGATACCGGCACGGCGAGCGTCGCCGCCGCACCGAGCGCACAATCGCCGACCACCGCCGAATCGACGACGACCACGACGTTGTCGAAGGCGCGCTGATACACCAGCGCGACCGTGTCGCCCGGTGCGAGCGGCGCATTCCAGGGCAGGAACGTCGTGCCCCAGCGTCGATGGTCGAGCATCGGTGCGGGTGCGACGGCATCTGCGAGCGGCACGGGCTGCAACGCGAGGCTGAGCGCGCGGAGCGCCGGGGCGGCCACGACATCCGGGCCGTAATCGCTCGCCGGGCGTGGCGTGCTGGTAAACGGGGCGTCAAGCGGCACGTTCAGATTGACATAGCGCCGCGCGCCGACCAAAGGTGTCGCATCTCCCGCGCTCTCGAATTCGCTCTGCGCGAGCACCAGTGCACCATCACGGCAGGCGCGCGCAAAATTGGTGTAGCCCACATCGGCTTTGCCCCAGCGCGCCTGCGCCACGGCTGGCAGCAAAGTTGCACCAAGCACCACGAGTAACGCGTAGTGGCGAAGGAATCGGTAGTTCATGACAACCTCCCGTGTTGTATCAGACCATACGGCGTTCGAGCCCGGCGCGGTCGAGAATCGTGATCGCGCGCCGCTCGATCGTAATCAGCCCGGCGGCAGCAAAATCCTGGAGCGCGCGGTTGCTCCATTCGCGCGTCGTGCCAGCAAACGTCCCAAGTTCCGACTGGCTGAGTTCGAGGCGGGCCTGCACCTCGCCCTCAACACCAGCGAGTTCGAGCAATGCGCGCGCGATCCGGCCCGGCGCACTCAGGAACGCGAGCTGTTCGGAATAGCTGGTCGTGTAGCGCACCCGCTCGGCGAGCAGCGCCAGCACCCGTTCGGTGATCGCCCGCGACCCGGCGAGCAACTGGAGAAAATTTTCGCGCGCGAGCACCAGCGTGGTGAGCGGGTCAAGCGCGACCGCGCTGGCCGAACGCGGCTGGCCATCGAGCACCGCCAGTTCGCCGACCGAACTCCCCGGCCCGTAGACGCGCACCGTCGCCTCGCGCCCATCCGGGCTCGAGACAAAGATTCGCACCCGCCCGGCCAGCAGCAGAAACAGGCAATCGCCCGGGTCGCCCTGGAAGAACAACGGCTGACCGCGCCGGTATGCGCGCACGATTGTCACGCGCTGCACCGCAGTGAGCTGCGCGGCATCGAGCGTGCGAAACAACGGGATCTGGCGCAACAACGTGGCATCGGGCGAATTGAGCGCAGGCATGGCCACGAACCTTTCGTCGCAGCGCCGCCATCCGGCCACGCCCGGCGCGACTGATAGCAAACCCGACGACACCGAACACATCGTGGCTCATTATAGGCTGAATTGGCAGCTACGGGGGCCGCGTCGGGGCGATAGCGAGACGATGGAGACGGTGCGAGGACGTCGTACGCAACGCAACACGTTGCTAAACCCTGCGGGTTCAGGGTTTAACGTCGAACGATCAGCACCTGCCCTGGCAGTAGGTTGTACCCGCGTCACCGGTAGTATATGCTTTGGAGTCGTACACAGGCTACGTATGCGCTATTGAGGCCAACGCGAAAGGAGCTGCATCCATGACTGTCGCAAGTCCCGAACGGCTGGTCGCGCAGTGAGCGCGAGCGGCACGATGATTGTGCCACTGACCCAGGTGGACGAAGAGCTGCTCGCGCCGCTGCTGGTCGCGAGCGAAATCGAGGGTGCAACGTTTGTGCGGCGGCTGCTCGACGAATACCTCGACGGCCGCAATGCGTTTGCCCAGCCCGGCGAAGTCCTGTTCGGCGCGTATGTCGATCAGCAACTCGTTGGCGTGGGTGGATTGAACCGCGACCCGTACCGTGCGACACCGCGTGCTGGGCGGCTGCGCCACCTGTATGTACTGCCGGCATATCGTCGTCGGGGCATCGGGCGGCTGTGCATACGCGCGATCCAGAACGCAACACGTGGCGCATTCGATGATCTGACGCTCTGGACCGCGAACCCGCACGCAGCGGCGCTGTACTGCGCGTGTGGCTTTGTCCCAACCACCGCCCTGGAGCGAACGACCCACATCTGGCAGGCACCGGCACCCGGCGCGGTGGTATTGGCGACGCTGACAGTCGACCTCGAAGCGCTAGAGGAGACTGAGGAGTTTGCCGATCACGCCGTGCTCTGGTTTGGAGCGGCCTTCGAGCCCGACCGCATCGTGCTGACTGGTGATGATTTCACGCTGTGGGAGGCATTCAACGCCGTGATCTGGCTACGATCGGATCCCGCGCGGAGGGCGCGGAGCTGGCGGTGGGAGGATCGTCCGAACCCGCCAGTGTTATCGAATTCTGACTCATTGCCGTTTTGATCGTCGTGCGGCGGGCGCGCCACCCGCTTCGCGCCCTTGCGTCTTCGCTGC
>JAYUYF010000489.1:0-9182 GCA_043752605.1 Roseiflexaceae bacterium | reverse complement strand
GCACCGCCTCTCCCTGGCGTGCTATACTACCACCAAGCGAAAGGGACGGGCGATGGATCGGCACTGGAATCAACTTGCAGTTGTGGAACAGCACCCGGATAAGGTCAGTGGTGTGTGGGTATTTCGTGGCACGCGGATCCCCGTTGCTGCATTGTTCGAGAACCTGCGGGATGGTGCTTCGATTACCGACTTTCTCATCTGGTTTCCCGGCGTGGAACGCATGCACGTCGAAGCGGTTCTCGATCACGAAATCGCCCAACTGCACGAAGGTACTACAGTGTGAATATCCTGTTTGACCAGGGCGTTCCCGTCCCCCTGCGTCGTCATTTAGTGGCGGATAGCATTGCCACCGTCTACGAACAAGGCTGGTCAACCTTGATTAATGGAGCGCTGTTGAGCGCTGCCGAAGACGCAGGTTTTACTGTGCTCATCACGACTGACCAAAATCTACGCTATCAACAAAACCTACGCGCCCGGCAGATTGCCATTGTTGTGCTCATGAGCACCTCGTGGCCGCGCATCCAACGGATCATCCCCACCATCGTGACCGCACTCGCTACACTCCCGCCACACGGGTATCGTGAGATCGAGGTACCCTTCCGCAGCCTCTGATCCTGTGGCAAAGCTCCTGTACCACGTTCATAGTTGAAAAGAGTGAGCAGATGGCAGTAGTATTTGAATTGTCTGCCCATTTCGGATCTGATGAGACATCTGCCCGGCAATTCATGGAGTGCATTGCAGAGCGATACCATCCGCTTGCCGCTGGTCAGCATAGCATTCAATGCCGCGTCATCGCGAGCCGCATCAGCAGGTCGCGCAACGGAGCCGAATAAAGCACGTGGGCGTCGAAAAGTGCGGTGAAATTGGACGTATGCGCCATCAACACCCCGGGTTCAGCTCTTGGCTGAGCGCTGTCAACTCGTCCAGGCTCTGCTCACGCGCGTCATCCGTCCGCTCCTTATACGCCATGATGTCGCTCAACAACACTCGGCGATGCGTGCCTACTTTGCGGAAGGGAATTTCGCCACCCTCGATCAGTTGTACGAAGACGGGACGCGACACATTGAGGATATCGGCCGTCTGCTGCGTGGTGAGCGCGGCGTGGGTTGGAATAATAGTAATCGCCTTCCCCAGAAACTTACAGGTTGTTGTACCTGCCACCGCGCACCCGCCGGATGCTTCGCTGCGCTCAGCATGACCGTGTGGCGTGTCGTCGTGCAACGTGTAGCCATCGTCAGACCGTAAGGCCGAAGCATTCCAAGTCTGGCCAGACGCAACTGGAATGCTTCGGCCCTACGGTGCGGCACGCCATCACCCGCGATTGACGCCCACATCACCCTCGGCTATCATCGGCGTATGCACACACCTATGCACATCGCGCTCGTCGGTCTCAGCGGCACGGGCAAATCCACGATCGCACGCCTGCTCGCTGCCGAACTCGCGCGCCCGCTGTACGATATCGACGCGCTGATCGCACAACGCACCGGCACCAGCATCCCGACGATCTTTGCCGCACAGGGCGAACCCGCATTCCGCGCTGCCGAGCACGCGGCACTGCTCGCCGCGAGCACCCTGGCTCCGGGGATCGTCGCCACCGGCGCAGGGATCGTTGTCACGCCGGCAAACCACGCGCTGCTGGCGCAGATGCTCGTCGTCTGGCTCGATGCGCCGCCCGCCGTGCTCGCCGAACGGCTGCGCAACCACGACGAGCAGCGGCCACTGCTCGCGGGCGATGATGCGCTGGCACGGCTCACGGCCCAGTACCAGGCGCGCACGCCGCTGTATATCGCCGTGGCCGATCTGCGGCTTGATGTCGTGCTACGCACACCGCCGGCAATCGTGGCGGCGATCGTCACCCACATGGCTGCGGTCGTGCTGCGCACGGCGTAAGATTGTACCGCTCCTCTCCGATACGGAGAGAGGGCTGGGGGTGAGGTCAATAAAATGAAACATTCCCGTTTAACCGACACCCGTTTGCCATCAAAAAGGATCGACCCATGCATACCGACCCACTTCGGATCGCAACCGCCGGTGGCACGTACGATATCATTGTCGCAGCTGGTGCTCATGCGCGCCTGCCCGCGTTGCTCGCCGAGCTTGGTCTCGTCGGCACACTGCACCTGATCAGCGACGATGCCGTCTTTGCGCACTACGGCGGGCGATTGGTGGCAGATCTTGAAGCCGCAGGGCGCACGGTGCGTACCACAATCGTGCCGCACGGTGAGCAGAGCAAGGATCTGGCGACTGCCGCAACGCTCTACGATGCGCTGATCGGCGGCGGCGTCGAGCGCCGCGATGTGGTGCTGGCGCTGGGTGGTGGTGTAGTGGGCGATCTGGCCGGGTTTGTGGCGGCCACCGTGCTGCGCGGCATCGCGGTCGTGCAGCTCCCGACCACGCTACTGGCGATGATCGACAGCGCGATCGGCGGCAAGACCGGGGTGAACCACGCGCTCGGTAAAAATCTGATCGGCGCATTCCATCAGCCGCGCCTGGTGCTCGCCGATACTGGTACCCTTCGCACGCTCCCGCCGCGCGAGCTGGCGGCGGGCTGGGCCGAGGTCATCAAACACGCCATGATCCGCGATGCTGCGTTGTTCGCCGATCTCGCTGCGGCTGGCCCGCAAATTCTCGATGCCGGGCTCATCCGGCGCGCCGCCGCCGTCAAGGTCGCGGTCGTCAATGCCGACGAGCGCGAGACGGGCGAGCGCATGCTGCTCAACTACGGTCACACGATCGGTCAGGCGGTGGAGACCGCGAGCGGCTACGGCGTGCTGCTCCACGGCGAGGCGGTGGCGATCGGAATGCACGCCGAGGCACAACTCGCCGCCGCGCTCGGGATGCTCAGCGGCGATGCTGTCGAACGCCAGGCCGCATTGCTCGAAGCCTACGGCCTGCCCGTGACGATCCCTGCCGCGTTACCCCCCTCAGATCTCCTGGCGATCATGTACCGCGACAAAAAGGTGAACGCGGGCAAACTTCGCTGGGCCTTGCCCACCGCGATCGGTGCAGCCCGCATCGTCACCGATGTGCCAGAGGATTACGTGCGCGCCGTGTTGCACGGTACCGCGTAGGGGGCCAGTGTAGGGACGCAGCATGCTGCGTCCCTACGCCGGCCCTACGCGAGGGGTCGCTCTTTCACGTCGGGCGCTACGATCAGCCATCACTCGAGATCGGTGGGAAACGCGCGCCACATGTCAAAATCAGAATCTGACATAGCTGCTATTTGTTCACCATTCACTGCGCGTGCATTCCAGGCGGTATTCAGGTGGTGATAAATATGTGCCATCTCATACGATAGCGTCGTTTCATCGCGATCTTCAGCAGTCTGGAGCTTTTCGATGACCCGGGCTAGTTCCTGATGAGCTTCTTCCAGATGCACGAGAATCCAGGGGATATTCATCGCATCCGTTCTCCCCTCTCCCGTGCCTGGGAGAGGGGTCGGGGGTGAGGGAAATTCACCGTCCTACCATCGGCAGCGCAATCACCGCGCGCACCATCGCGATACCGTTTGCACGGGGGACGGGCAGGCCAGGGCCGACAGGTATTGTTATTGGTACAGTCGCCCGCAGTGTGACAACTTCTGCGCGTGACAACGCGGTGGCGTTGTGATAATGCAGCAACAGCAGTTGCTGGGTGCCGCGCCGCGCGAGCGTCGGCTCATCGACAAGCGTCGTGACCGTATCGTCGTTCGTGGCGGTGAACAACGGCAATCCCGTAAGAAACGGGTTGACCGTACTGGTGTTGATCGGTGTCAGCGCGGTCTCGGTCACATCGTACGAGATCCACGGCTCGCCGCCGACCGCGGGCAGCCGATCAACCTGTGCGTTGAACGCGCTGGCATCGCGCGCCCGTGTCTCGACATAGTAATTGAAGCGCGGCTGCGTGGCCGTCAGGCCAAGACCACGCGCATCGATCAACTGCACCATCACCGAGTTCTCAAATGCCGCCGCATCAAGATTTGATCCACTTTGTGGCGGCTGTACCATATTCCATACCGAACGCCGACGCGAAACATCAAGCGTCCCGTCAGGGAGCACCGAGTACAAGGCCGTGATAAACACATCGTTTGCGATGCCACTGGTGGATCCCGGCGGCGGGGCGACGACACCACGGTTGGTATTGACCAGTACGTAGTCTGCACGGCCATCGGGCACACCCGCCGCACCGGTCGAATCGATTACCACACGATACTGAATTTCGTTTGGTGTCGACCAGTTACCATAGCCCGCCATACCAAAGAAAATCAGGGTGTTATCGACCGACCCTGCCGAGCGGAAACTGCTGGCGACCGCGACATACCGCAGATCGGCTGCCGCCAGCGTCGGCTCGAGATCGGCGATCTGCGGGCTGATTCCGCTATCGCGCAGCTCAAACGCAGCGGTGAGTGGCGTCTGCGCGCCATTGACCGAGCTGCGCAGGTTGCGCGCACCGGTATTTGCGAGCGGTACGGCAACGCTGGTCGCACCCGGCGCGACATCGACTGTGCGCGTCTCGGCATTCGTCGCCGCCGCTGCGCGTGGAAAGATCTGGAACGGAACGCGCTGGGTGCGTCTGTTCTGCGTAAAACCACGCGCCAGTACGAGCAGTGGATCCTGGCCGGGATACAGGCCAACAACACCGGTAAGTACCTCGCCGGGTGCTGCCGAGAAACAGACAAGATTGTACGTGCCATCATCGGGCGAGCCGCCCGTCGGCACAAAGCGCACCTGACGCGTGCCAGCCGGCACCGAATAAAACCGCGTCGGCTGGCCGGGTGTCACCCGCTGCACGAGCAACTGGCCGTCGAGATAAATATCGAGTAGCCCGGCAGCAACAAACGGTGTGGTTGGTACAAATTGCACCAGCACATTCTCGGCGTCGATCACCTGCGGTGTCGTATCAATCGTGAGAATGACATAATCACTGCCCTCACGTGTGGCCGCAAACAGGTAATCGGCCCCATCGCGCAGCGTTACGTTTGCCGATGCGATCACATCACCATTGTTGGCATTGGTACACACGATCGTGTGCGGGCCAGGTGCAATCGTGATGACGGTCGAGACACTTGCCGCCACCAGTCGCCCGTCGATCGGTTGACCATCAATCGTGCAGATGATTGCGAATGCGCTCAGTGCCGCGCCAATGCGGATACGCGTGCCCAGCGTGCTGGTGACCTCGACAATACCACTGTGCTCGGCGAGATAGTGGCGCGGGAACGGCCCGCTCGTCAGCGCCGTCGCGCTATCCGGGCTAAAATCGAGGAGTGTCGGCTCGACGGTCAATGTCATCGGCACGGTGATGCGCTGCCCAGGCTCGACCATATACATGCGATCAGGAACCGCAAAGGCTGCCCCCGGCTCGTCTGCGACGGTCTTGACACTGAGCCGCACCGCGCGCAGATCTTCGCCAGTATTTGTGATCGCCAGCGTGCGCGTACGCTGATACCGCGTGGCCATCCACGGCGCATCATACCCCAGCGAGACGCTTGCAGGCTCTTCGGCATTGGTTACCAGCAGGTCATTGTTGAGCGTGTTCGCCACATTGAGTAGCCCGGCTCCCGCCAGCGAGGGCGGGTACTCATTACCGGCGGCATTGCTGGTGGCGACAGCAGCATTCATCAGCGAGGTCTTGATCTGTGCTGGCGTCCAACTCGGATGCTGCGCACGCAGCAAGGCCGCCGCACCTGCCACCTGTGGCGTCGCCATCGAGGTACCACTCATCACTAGGCTACCATTGCCACTGCCCACCGCCGCCGAGTTGATCGCTGCGCCAGGAGCCACGATATCAGGCCGCAGGCCACCACCACGCTGCGGCCCACGCGCGCTAAATGGCGCGATGCCGTTCACGGGTGTCATCCCACGATTCGTATCGATCGACGCGCCGACGGCAATTGCCGACCGCGCCGTCGCCGGCGAACTGATCGAATAAAACGTCTGCTCACTCTCACCCGCCGCCACCACCACGATGACCCCCGCCGCAATCGCACGCTCGACGGCCACTGCATCAGGGTCACTCGCGCTGCCAAACGGCGAACCAAGCGCGATCGTCAACACATCGACAAGCCGGTCGCTCGTATCGCCATCACCATTTGGGTCGATCGCATAATCGATCGCCGGTGTGAGAAACACGCTGGTGCCCCGGCAGCCAAAGATTTTCAGCGCGATCAGCTTCGCACCCGGTGCAAACCCGGGCCCCACGCGAAACGACGCAAAATCGACATCGGCGCGGTAAGGGCCAGAATACGGGTTGCCGTCGGCGTCGACACCCATGCCAGCTGCTGTCGCGGCGACGTGCGTGCCGTGCCCGCCGCTGACACCCGACGCGGTGCCGCTGGCACAGTCAAGCGGATCCGCATCTGGTGCGGCGGTCTGTGCAGTGGTAGTGCCACCCGCATCGTACGTCTCGCCGACAAAATCATAGCCGCCGGTGACTTTGGCGGTCGGGAAGCTCCCCGCCTCCACAAGCCGTGGGTCGTTAGCCAGATACGCGGCAGGGGTGCCCGTACCACCAAAGGTGGCGTGCGTATAATCGATGCCACTATCGATGATGCCGATCCGCACATCGGTGCCGATCTGGCTGTGCGTCTTGCTCCAGAAGGTGGTAACCGCCGTCGTGACGGCAGCGGTCGCATTGTTGCGCTGCTTGGGTGGGATGGCGTGGATGCCGCTCACGCCGCGCAGTTTGCGTAGATCCTCGATCTGCGCGGGCGTCGCCGACACGGCGATACCATTGTACGCGGTACGGCTGCGATAGAGCACCGGTATACCCAACCGCCGCAATGTGCGCTCGATATCGTCGTTGACGGCAGTTGTCTGCATGCCGATCGGTGTCGCGGGAACGACACTGCTGTCGAGCGCAATCATCACGGGTGATGCGGTGCTCACCTGGCCTGCGCCCGGCGGTGGTACGAGTGGTGTAGGCTCGTCTACGATCAGCGGCGAGAGCGATGGCTCGGCCGAATACAATGACATGAGCCCGCCAACATTGGCGAGTGTGAGTGCCAACAACGTTCCGAGGATTGTCTGAGAAGCTCGCATTGTTTGTACCATCGTTGCACACAAGTGCGGCAACATCGTGCCGGTGACATCACCGACCACACATGTGCCGTCTTTATTATGCTTATACTACTGTGCATATTCAGTCTACGTGAGAAGAAATGTTAGTAATCCATATAGAATAGTACCATACGATACCGGGTCGTAGCACTGACTCTTTAGTCACGGATCGGGTCATCGTGCGGCTTCACAGATAACAAATTTGTCATCTCGGCTGCCCAGCGCGTTATATGTGTACGTGTCGTACCATGAAACATCAACGTCAGGTGTCCCGCATCGGGTACCAGCACCACGCGTGCCGTCGGCGCTGCTGTGCGCGCAACGGCGAGTTGCTCGCTGCCGACGATCGCATCGCGTGCGCCGTAGATCAGCATCGGCGTGAGCGGGCAGCGCGCAAGGCTACCAGGCAGGTCAAGTGCGGCGATCAGATCGGCGGTGCCGATCACCGCGCGGATCGCCGGTGTGCGTTGCGCCACGACAAGATCGCGGATCTGCGCGAGCTGATACTGGAGCGCCGAGTCGCGCAGTACATCGAGGACAAACAATCTGAGCAAATTGCGCGCTTCGATCAACCGTTCGGCATCACCAAAGCGCAGCCAGACCGGCGTTTCGAGCAGCAGCAACCCGTCCACACGTGCGCCATCTGCCACTGCGCGCGCGGCGATACAACCACCAAGACTGATGCCCAGCAGCCCGACGACCGCATGGCGTTGGCGTAGCCAGGCCACGCTGGCGTGGGCATCGTCGATAATCTGGGGGTACTGTTGCACGCGCGGGTTCTCGCCGTGTCCATCGAGGTCGATCAACAGTACCGCGCATCCAGCTGCCAGCAGCGCGTCGGTGTGTAGCCAGGCATAATAGGTCTTGTGGCAGCCCGAACCGTGTAACACCGCCACGGCGCCGCGCACGCTGCCGTGCGGCACGATGTAGAGCGCGGGCAGGTGGCCCTCGTCCATCGCGATGTCGATGCGCTGCACTATGCGATCGGAGCAGATACCCGGCCGCAGGCTTGCCTGCGGGTCGAGCGTGCGGCGGCGGATGCTCGCCAGCAACATGTGCGCCAGCAGACCCACGGGAAGCGTCACCAGCAATGCACCAGCCGCGCGCCACGGGCGACCGAGTGCAATCATCAGCAGCGGCCACGGCAGACGCGTATCACGCCACATCAGGCCACGCCAGCCGCGCGTGTGCGCAAGGCGTTCGAAGAGCAGCATCCAAAAGGCCAGCGCGCGCATCCTGCGCATGCGTCAGATCGCTTTCTTGCAGAAGAATGGCAGAACTCGTGTATTATAACGCAACCAGTCATGTGCAAGGAGCATCTCATGAGCATATTTGCCGGGAAGAAAGGTCTGATCCTCGGCCTCGCCAACGATCATTCCGTCGCATGGGGCATCGCGCAGGCGCTCCACGCTGAAGGTGCCGATCTTGGCTTCAACTACCTCGGCGAGGCGCTCGAACGCCGCGTGCGGCCGCTCGCCGCTAGCCTGGGTGCCAAACTCATCGCACCGCTCAATGCGCAGCACGATGATGAGATCGATGCGTTTATGGCGCAGGCAAAGCAGATCTACGGCCAGGTTGATGTGCTGGTACACTCGATTGCGTACGCGCAACGTGAGCATCTTGACGGCGAATATCTCAAGGTCGATCGGGCTGGCTTCCTGCAAGCAATGGACGTAAGCGCCTATTCGCTCACAGCGCTCGTCAAATCGGCGCTCGCGCACGATCTGCTCGCGCCGGGTGCGGCGATCCTGACGCTGACCTACCACGGCGCGCAAAAGATTATCCCAAATTACAATGTGATGGGTGTTGCCAAGGCGGCGCTCGAAGCCAGTGTGCGCTATCTCGCCAACGATCTGGGGCCGCGCGGGTTCCGCGTGAATGCGATCAGCGCCGGGCCGCTACGTACGCTGTCTGCCAGCGGGATCGCCGATTTCCGTCAGTTGCATCGGCAATTTGCCGAGGTCGCGCCGCTGCGTCGTAATATCACGATTGAGGATGTGGGCAAGGCGGCGGTCTGGTTGTGCAGCGACTGGTCGAGCGCAGTGACCGGCGAGGTGATCTACGTCGACGCCGGGTTCCATCATATCGGCGCGGCACTGCCGGATTAGGGTGGGGTGGCGGGTGGGCGGGGAGATCGGAAGAGCGTCG
>JAYUYF010000488.1:0-3796 GCA_043752605.1 Roseiflexaceae bacterium | reverse complement strand
ACAGAGTTCGCCCATAATGGCGACGTGCAACCTAAATGACCCACTAGATTGGTTCCTGGGAATGCGACAGTGAACACACGCACCTGGCGGCCGGGTTGGAAGACCGTGGGTTGGCCACGATTGGCGGGCGTCGGCGTGAACCGATTGGTCGTGCCAACCGCGAGCGTGACCGGGCTGGCGTTCGGATTGCGGTAGCCAAACCAGGCGACGAACGTACCGTCCGGCTGTGCTGCCACACACTCGAGGACCGGGCTGACGGCTGCAAGCGTGCCGGTGACCGTGACCGCGCCCTGCGCGGTTCCGGTCGCACCATCGTCATCCGTGACGGCGACGCCAATCGTATAGCTGCCCGGTGCATAGGCGTGCGTGCTGCGGGTGAGCCAGCCCTGCGCATCACGCACGACCTCGCCCACGCTTGTGGTGCCAGCGCCCCACGCCCACTGTGTGATGAACGTGTCGTTCACCCCAAGATCGCTCAGGTGCGCCTGGTAGGTGATCACCTGACCTGCGGTTGGCGTGCCGCCTGAGGTGACCGCACTCACGGTCGGTGGCACATTCGTCACGGTGATTATCACGATCGCGATGGTCGTGACCGCATCAACCGTGACGACCCGCACGCGGATCGGGAACGACGACGGGCCATCGCGTTGCGCAGCATCGAGCACGATCGTGGCAGCGGGTGTTGCAAAGTTGCCGTCACCATCAAGATCCCAATCCTCCATCGTGACTTCATCCGGGCGACTGGCGCGGTAGCCCAGCGTCGCGGTGCTGCCTTCCACCAGCGTGGTAGGGCCGTCGAAGGTGACCGCGAGCGGCTCCACGCGTACCGGGATCGCAGTGACATCCATGCACCTCCAGCGTACACGAGTCGGCGCATGACGACGGGCCTATCGAATGATAATACCTGAAGTGCGGCTGGGCGGATCGCGCGTGGATTTCGTCGCGCGGCTGTGCTGAAGTGTTCGCCAGCAGAGTCAATGTCGGTTCAGAGCCTGGTCGGCATAGGCCGCACATCAGTCGCTGGGTGGAATCCCGCCACCATTCCCCGCAATACTCGTGAATACACCGGGAGTCGTCTCCTCCGGTGTCAGCACCCGGACACCGGTCGGTGTCAGCACGAGTTCGCGCAGCGTGGGGTCGTAGGGACTGAAGCGTGTTTTCAGCACCGCGAGCATGTAGTGCAGTGTCCCCAGTGCCAGCGTGTACTGCAGTACCAGAAGGTTGTCGGTGATCGGCTGAATGGGGCCGTACTTCATATCAATGCGAAATCCAGCGAACGGTTCAATCTCCAACGTGTAGATCGTTGTTGCACCATAACCTGCGAGGTGTTTGGTCAGGGCGGTTATGTGCGTACGGGCACGCGCCTCAAGCTCCTGTATGAAGATGCCGACTCCATCCACCACCACGCGTTGCCCGGTCGTGGTCAGCAGCTCAAGCACCTTTACGCTCATGATGTCGGGGATAAAATCGGACGGTGCCATGTACAGCACGATAACAGACCCTGTGGCGCGGGCGGCGGCGAGGTCGATCCCAAACGCCTGTGCCTTGCGTTCCAACTGCTCCACATCCTCGCTAAAGCTGACGAAGATCGTTGGCGTGGCAGGCTGTGCGCCGGCCAGGGCCCAGTGCAATGCCAGCGTCGTTTTGCCCGTACCGGGTGCGCCAGCAAGCACCGTTGACGTTCCGGTGGTCAGACCGCCATTAATAAGCGCGTCCAGCTCCGGCAACCCAAACGCCGCGTGTCCTGCTGCGTGCGCCGGGGGGGGCTGGGGTGACAATGACTCAAGGCGCGGAAAGATCGCGAACCCGTGCGCACTGATTGTATACGCGTGCAGGCCGTTCAGGTGTTTCTGCCCCCGATGCTTGATTACCTCAATCCGTCGCATGTGATTCCAGCCGTCAACGCCGTATTCGAGGCCCAGCACGATGTCCGTAACGGTCAACTCAGCGGCAATCTGCGGGTCACGACCATTGCCTTCTAACGTCACCAGACAGGTCACCTGGAGATAGGAGCTGACAATCGCGAGCGTACTCAGAAAGCGACGCACGTTGTTGGTATCACCCAGCAAACCCGCAGCGCTCTGAAAGCCATCGACCAACAGCCATTGTACATTGAGGTGTTTGACAGCTGTCATGACTGCGGATTCGACGGTCTCACGGTCGGTGCCCAGAAAAGCGCTGAATGGCAGCAGGGTAATCTGGTCACCGACAAGCGATGCATCAAAGAAATCGAAGTCCTGGATATGAGCAAGCAGTTTGCTTGCCCCCTCCGAGGCATTCGTCACGATCAGCCCCCGTGCCCCGCAGCGTGCCGCTTGAAAGAGGAGTTGGGTCGCTAAGACCGTCTTCCCCGCACCGGGAGAACCCACGAGCAGCACGAGCGCGTTGGCGGTCAGCTCGCCGCCCAGGATGGTAGCGAGACCGGGTACGAGCGTTGGTACAACCGCACGTTTCGCCATATCAGTTCGTCTCCCCAAGATCAGCAAATAAGGCTTCAACCTGTGCGATGTCAAACGGTTTCGCAAGCATGGCCTGCACACCTGCGAGCAGCGCGCGACGCTCGGCGGAAACAACCCCGGCGGTCAAGATGACGATCGGGATGTCACGCAGGGCAGGATCGGCGTGCAGCGCAGCGACAAGCGCGAAGCCATCCATGCCCGGCATCATCAGGTCGGTGAACACCATAGCGGGAACATGCTGCTGCGCGAATGCCAGGCCCATCGCACCGTCATGCGCGGTGAGCGCCTGATGCCCGCAATCTTCAACGACGAGTCGCAACAGTTCAAGGATGGCACGATCATCATCAACAAGTAAAATGGTTGCCATAGTCGGTGCAACTCCGCATTGAAACACGCAACAGACGATGGCACGCGCACGCAAGGAGCGGTTGCACCGTGAACGTGCCCACAGTCTATCGACACTGCCGCGCGTGCCAGTCCTGTTCCGCGCTGCGATCCTGACAATTGCGGATGTTCGGCGCAACATTCCTACGAACGATTATCGCACAGTATCGCACAGCCCGCTCCGCAGCGCAGATCGCGCGATTGAGCAGATACGAAAAGGCTGCCACACCGGCATCGGGGTCATGCACATCGAGCGTAATGCCACCGATGAGTTCATCGGTTGATGTACGCACAATCCCGACATCGTACACCCGACGCGGGTGCGCGTTCGCGATGCGAATACACTGAGCGATATGATCGCGGGTACTTTCCGGGGTGCTGGGCGGAAAGACCATGTAGCGTACGACCGCCATCGCTTTGGCGCGTTCCCGTGCTCAAGACCCGCGATGCCACCGCAAACACTGTACTACAACGCGCGATATCAGCCATGGCTGATACCGCGCGTTGTGCTGCCGACAGGTTCGTGATACCTACCAAAACATCTTTTTTGTTGTCGTACACGCCAACGCCGGGGGTCGTCCGCTCCGGCTCCTGCCGCATCGTCACCTGTTGCTCAGGCTGCTTTCGTAACCCGGCGAGGCCGGCGAGGCCGAGCAGGCCAACGAGACCCCACGGTGTTTCATTACGATCCTCGACTGGCCGCGTGGTCTGTACCTGTGTCTCGACCGTCGGGATGGGTGTTACGTCCTGCGCGTACGCCACTGACTGCATTCCGCCGCCAATACTTCCGCCGATCGCCAGGAAGAGGGCAAGTGTAAGTACACTGCCGTACTGTGCTACCTTTTTCATTGACATCAGGACTTTCGCTTTAACCACATATAAACATTTGTGGTGGTCGCATGGGGCTTGATTTCGCGCAGCAAACATGGTATTATCGATACTATTCAGTATCG
>JAYUYF010000487.1:0-3801 GCA_043752605.1 Roseiflexaceae bacterium | reverse complement strand
CGCTCGCGTTGGTACTCGCCGTGCTGGTGGCTGGGCCGGCGCTGCGTGAGCTTGTGCCGCGGCTTGGGGCGTGGCTGCCGCTGGTGCTCGCGCTAGCTCTGCTCTGCTTGCTGCCCGGGCTCGCGTTGCTACACACTTTTCTGCCTGCGCCGCTGCCCGCCTGGCCGGTGCGGCTCGGGCTCGCGTGGGGGTTGGGTGTCGCGCTGTTGCCACTGATCGTCGGGCTCGCCTGGCCGCTCGGTATCGCCTGGGGGCGCACGGCCGTCTGGATCTACCTTGCCCTTGCGGCGCTGGTGCTCGTGTGGCGCGCCGCCCGCCGCACGGATGCGGAGAGCCGCAAGATTTTGCGTCGCTCGGGTGCGCCGCTCGAACACGGGCTGCTGGCGCTGGTGCTGGTGGCGACGCTGATCGCGCGGCTGCTGGCGGTGCGCGCACAACTGGTGGGCGCGAATGTTGATTCCTATCACCATACGCTGATTGTGCAACTGCTGCTCGATAACCAGGGGCTGTTTACGACATGGGCACCGTACGCGCCGCTCGAAACCTTCTCGTATCATTATGGTTTCCACGCGCTGGCGGCCAGTGCGGTGTGGCTCACGGGGGCGAGTGCGGCCGATGCGACGCTGCTTGCGTGCCAGCTGCTGCTGGCGGCGACACCGCTGGCGGCGTATACATTGGCGCACCGCATGTGTGGGCCGCGCGCCGCGCTCTGGGCCGCGCTAGCCGTCGGGCTGCTGAATGTCCAGCCAGCAATGTATGCGTTCTGGGGGCGCGCCACGTATGTGACCGGTCACCTGATCTTGGCGGCGGTGCTCGTTTTGTGGGTCGATCTGGTCGAGCACGCGCGCGCGCGCGTGGGTGCGGGGCTGATCATCCTGACAATTCTGGCCACCGCTGGTCTGGCGCTGACGCATTATCAGGTGGCGCTGTACGCCGCGATCTTTGTGGCGATCGCGCTGGCGCTCCAGTTCGCGCGCCCGGCGCTGACGCGTGCCGATCTGTTGCGCACCGCTGGCCGCGCGCTGCTGGCTGGTACTGGTGCGATCTGCTTGGCGCTGCCCTGGGCGAT
This sequence comes from Roseiflexaceae bacterium, assembly GCA_043752605.1. GTDB lineage: Bacteria > Chloroflexota > Chloroflexia > Chloroflexales > Roseiflexaceae > JAYUYF01. The sequence continues at coordinate 2,732 of JAYUYF010000487.1, read as the reverse complement.
CCACGCACTCGGCGGCAACCAGGATCGCAACGCGGCAAACAACGCGAGCGTGACGGCCGGAGCCACGTTTGCGGGCGTGGCGCTGCCGCCAATCGTGCCGCAGTATCTCGGCGCACCATTTTTGCTGCTGGCCGCGATCGGGTTGTTGCTCGCCGCACGCCGCCGCGATCGGCTGGTACTGCTGCTCGGGCTCTGGCTGCTGCTCACTCCACTGGCGGCAGTGCCGTATGTTTTTGGCTTGCCCGGCACCGCGCAGATCGAGCCCGACGTGGCGCTGCTGGCGCTGTATGTCACCGCGTTGCCGCTCGCTGCGAGCAGTGTTGCGGCGGCGCAGGAGTGGATCGAGCAGCGCACCGCGCGTCTGGCACCGCTGGTGGTGATCGCGCTGGTGATCGTCGGTGTGCTTGGTGGTGTGGCGTGGCAGCGCGATATCGTGCCCACGTATGTGCAGCAGGTCACAGCGGCCGATGCGGCGGCGTTTGCCTGGCTCCGTGACAATACCGCAACCGATGCGCGCTTTGCGGTGCAGGCGCACCCGATCTACGGCGGCGTCATCCCGGTGGGTGTCGATGCTGGCTGGTGGCTACCGCTGCTCGCCAACCGGGCCGTCACGATCCCGCCGCTCACCTGGGGTAGCGAGCGCTGTACTGTTCCCGATTGCGAAAGAGCCATGTGGCGGTATCTGGGTGAATTGCGCGGGCGCAAGCTGAGTGATCCGCGCGGTATGGCCGTCGATCTGACGCGTGAAGATGCGCTCGCTGAGTTGCGGCTGGTGGGTGTGACGCATATCTATGCGGGAGCAATGCTCATGCAGGGGCCGGGAACATTGCCGACGGCAGACTATTTCGACCGCGAAAAGCTGCGGGCCTCCAGCGCGTTCCGCCAGATCTATGCCGCTGATGGTGTCGAGATCTTTGTGTTGCTGCCATGAAGATCGCGCTGATCGGCCCGACCTATCCGTTTCGTGGTGGGCTGGCGCATTTCACCACGCTGCTGGTGCGTGCGCTGCGCGAACGCCACACCGTGCGCTTCTATTCGTATACCCGTCAGTACCCGCAGTGGCTGTTTCCCGGCAGCACGGCGGCCGATCCAAGCGCCACGGTGCTCGACGAACCGTGCGAGCGTATCATCGATTCGCTCAATCCGCTCACCTACTGGCGCGTGGCGCGCAATATCGTGGCCGATACGCCCGATCTGCTGCTGCTCCAATGGTGGACGCCGTTCTGGCTACCATTGCATACCAGCGTTGCGCTGGCCGCGCGGCGCGCCGGGATTCCGGTGCTGTATCTGTGTCATCAGCTGGTCGAGCCCGACAGCGGCGCAATCGAGTGGCAGGCGGCACGCGCCGGGCTGGCGCTGGCGGATGCGTTTGTCGTGATGACCGAGGGCGAGCGCCAGCGCGTGGCGGTGGCGTTTCCCGGCCGCCCGACGGCGACGGGCTACCACCCGGTCTACGACCAGTTTCCCGCCAGCGGCGTGAGCCGTGCTGTGGCACGGATGCAGTTGAACATCCCAAAAGACGCGTCGCTGTTGCTGTTTTTTGGCTTTGTGCGGCGTTACAAAGGCTTGAGCGTCTTGCTCGATGCGCTGGCGCTGGCACGCACACCCGTGCATCTGCTGGTGGTGGGTGAGTTCTGGGAAGACGAAACCGCGACGCACACGCAGATCGCGCGGCTCGGATTGCAGGATCGTGTGCGAGTTGAAAATCGGTACGTACCAAACGAGGCGATCGAACCGTATTTTGCGGCGACCGATGCCCTGGTGTTGCCCTATCTGAGCGGCAGCCAGAGCGGCGTGGCGATGATCGCGGTGCAGTATACTGTGCCGGTGATCGCCAGCGATGTTGGTGGCCTGGGCGAGACGATCCGGCACGGCGAAAACGGGCTGCTGGTGCCACCCGCCGACCCGGCCGCGCTCGCGGGTGCCATCGACGCGCTCTTCGCCGCCGACCAGGACGCCATGCGCGCGGCGATGGCCGCCACGCGCGCGCGGCTCGCGTGGCCCGCACTCGTCGACGTGATCGAGGAGACCGCCTTCCGCCCGCTTCGCCCCGTGTGAGCGTGAGGTGAGCGGATGACCGCCTTCCGCCCGCTTCGCCCCGTGTGGGCGCGAGGTGAGCGGATGACCGCCTTCCGCCCCCCCTCGCCCCGTGTGGGAGAGGGGGACGGGGGGTGAGGGGATAACTCAATGCCCGAGATAACGCTCACCGCGCTGGTGCCGGTGTACAACGAAATCCAGACGATCGAGACAATCGTCGCCCGGCTCGAGGCGCTGCCATTCGTGCGGCAGATCGTCGTCGTCGACGACTTCTCGAACGATGGCACGCGCGATGTGATCGCCCGGCTCGCCGCCGATGGGCGGATCGATATGCACCTGCACGACCGCAACTGTGGCAAAGGCGCGGGGCTACGCAGCGCGCTGGCACTGGCGCGCGAGCCGTATGTCGTCATTCAGGATGCTGATCTCGAATACAATCCCAACGACTTCAGCGCCATGGTCGATGTCGTGCGGCGCACCGGCGCATCGGTAGTGTACGGCTCGCGCTTCCTTGGCAAGCCGCGCACGGGCATGCTCTGGACCCACTATCTTGGCAATCGTGGTCTGACGCTGGCGTTCAATCTCCTGTATTTTCGCTGGCTCACCGATATGGAGACCTGTTACAAGCTGTTTGATACCGCGCTGTTGCGTCACCTGGGTGTCGACAATGACCGCTTTGATGTTGACCCCGAGCT
>JAYUYF010000486.1:0-3810 GCA_043752605.1 Roseiflexaceae bacterium | reverse complement strand
CCGCATCTCCGAAATCATCTGATTGTGAACATCTGGCCAGCGGTTGGGCCGCTCCAGATAGGGGTCCATGCCAGGAAAGGGTGATTCCACGGCGCGCTCCTTTCGTTCCCCGTCATGATACCAGATCTGGAAGCGCAATGGCGGCTCCCCCTCTCCGTGCCGGAGAGGGGGTTGGGGGCGAGGTCAGTGCGCCCGTTACCCCGCCGCCGCCACGCCCATGATCCCGCCGTCGGTCATCGCGCGCACTTCGAGCAGCTCGTCGACGCGTTCGGCGGGCAGCAGCCCCTTCTCGACGACCAGTTCCTTGATCGTGCGCCCGGTGGCCATCGCTTCCTTGGCGATCGCCGCGCCGTTCAGGTAGCCGATCTCGCGGTTGAGCGCCGTCACCAGGATCGCATTGCGCGCCAGCCAGCCAAAGGCCTTCTCGCGGTTTGCCGTGATGCCCACCACGCACTTTTCGGTAAATGCGGTCAGTGCGCCGATTAAGACCTGTTGCATCTCGAACAGATTGTGCGCAATGATCGGCATCATCACGTTGAGTTCGAGCTGGCCCGCCTGCGCTGCGAGCGCGACGGTATGATCGCAACCCTGGATGTGGAAGCAGGCCATGTTGAGCATTTCGGCCAGCACCGGGTTGACTTTGCCGGGCATGATACTGCTGCCGGGCTGGACTGCGGGAAGCCGGATCTCGTCGAAGCCGGTGGCCGGGCCAGATGATAGCAGGCGCAGGTCGTTTGCGATCCGCGTGAGTGTGATACACAGGGTGCGGATACTTGCCGAGTAGTCGGCGGCATCGGCCATGCTCTGCATCGACTCAAACAGGTTACCCGAGCTGCGCAGCTCCTGGCCGAGCGCGCGGCTCAGCTCGCTGACCATGCGGCCGTGGTACTCGGGGTGGGCGTTCAGCCCGCTGCCGGTGGCCGTGCCGCCGATTCCCAGCCGCCGCAGCCGGGCGGTCGCGGCCGCGATCCGCTCATGATCGTTGCGCACCGCCTGTGCATATGCGCCAAACTCCTGGCCGAGCCGCACCGGCACGGCATCTTGCAGATGGGTGCGGCCGCTCTTGACGACATCGTCGAACTCGATCGCTTTGGCATCGAACGCATCGGCCAGCGCCGCGACTGCCGCCAGCAACTCCTCGGCGCGCCACAGGCAGCCGAGCCGGATGGCGGTCGGGATGGTATCGTTGGTGCTCTGCGCCATGTTCACATGGTCGTTGGGGTTTACGGGTTTGGTCAGATCGGTCAATGCAAAACCAAGCACCTGGTTGGCGCGGCTGGCCAGCACTTCATTAGTGTTCATATTGTGGCTGGTGCCCGCCCCGGCCTGAAACGGATCGACCACAAACTGATCCGCGTGCTGCCCGCCGAGCACTTCGTCGGCGGCGGCGATGATCGCCTGCGCCAGTTGCGGCTCCAGCAGCCCCAGATCGCGGTTCACCACCGCCGCCGCGCGCTTGATGCAGACCATCGACCAGACGAACGCCGGATACGGGCGCAACCCGCTGACTGGGAAATTCAGCACCGCGCGTTGTGTCTGCGCACCGTACAGCGCCGCTGCGGGCACCTGCATCTCGCCCAGCGAATCCTTCTCGGATCGAAATTCCTGCGTCATTGCGCTGTCTCCCTCGTTGCACGGCACTGTCGCGTGCATTGTACCACTGGCACGGCGGGGGTCGGGTGACAAGCTGACGTTACATAGAACGCTGCCAACACGCGATGCCAATGGCACCAACTGCGGCACCCAGGACTGGGGGTGCGAGGTGCAACGCGTCCATGTAGCCTACGTACGGATGCGCGCCGATCGCGGTGCCAAATCCAACCAGGCTGGTGAGGATCAGAATCTGCCAGAGATGGCGTGATGGCGGGCTATACCAGACGATGCCAAACACGACAATCCCGATGGTGGCCACTGCACCGCCAAATCCCATGCGGTCATGTGCGATCAGCGGGATGAGGCGCGCGTTGAGCCGCGCAAGTTCATCTGGCGTGGTACAAAGAAAGGTAAGATCCTGCGGCACAAACACGATCGTGCTGCCGAGTACGAGGATCGTGAGCCCACCACCCATCATGCCAAGTGCGGTGATGAGCAGCAACAGCCGCCCTCTACCATAGGTGCTGCGCCAGTCGAGCGGTTGTGCGCCGCGCAATGACAATCCGCGCTGTGATGCAGGCAGCACACGCCACGCCCGCCATAACCCGATCGTAAAACATGGCAGGAGGCAAAGTGTAGCGAGGCCGTGCCAGGTGTCGAGATACCCGGTGCTCAGATAGGTCAGGAAACTACCAAATCCGGCGACGCCGCTGGCAGCAAGCACCCACCAGGCCCAGCCGTGCCCGGCCTGCAAGGGGAATTCGGTGAGCCAGAGATAGAGCAGCCCGACGCTCAGTACCGCGCCACTAAACGCAATGCGGTCGTGTACCATGAACTCGACGACGCGACAGTCATGCATGAGACATAATTGTTCAGCGGTGAGCCCGAGATAGGCGATATCGTGTGGCAAAAATTGATAGGTGAGCCCCAGAAAGATCCCAAACGCTCCAGCCAGCACGAGACCGAGACCGCTGAGCAGCAACAACGGGCGGCCATCGGCGAGCAACGTGGTATACAGGTCGCGTTGCTGATATGGTGTCGACGATGATTGCTGGCGCATTGATGATCCTCCGTAGCGAGCATATCCTTCCGCCGAAGCATAGTGTAGCACGCGCATGGTGCGATCACGATCCCGCCCCGCCGTGGTACCATACCGTCTATGAAATATCTCTCATTGCTGGCGTTGTTGCTCACGGCCTGTACCCTGCCGCTGCCCGGCCAATCGGCAAATATCGTTGCGCCTGGTCGCGTGGCGGCGCTGGTACTCGCTGTGATCGATGGTGATACGCTCGAAGTCCAGATCGGCACGCAGACCGAACGGGTGCGCCTGATCGGGATCGACACGCCCGAGACGCGCCACCCGACGCGCGGTGTCGAGTGCTTTGGCCGCGAGGCGACGCGCCGCACCACCGAGTTTGCCGCTGGCGCGCAGGTACAGCTCGAAGCCGACCCGAGCCAGGACGACCGTGATCGCTACCGCCGCCTGCTACGCTTTGTCTGGTTGCCCGATGGCCAGCTGCTCAATGAGCAACTGGTGGCCGAGGGCTTTGCATTCGAATATACCTACGATGCAGCGTACGCCTACCAGGCGCGCTTTCGTGCTGCACAACAAACTGCCCGTACCGAAGGCCGGGGGCTCTGGAGCGCCAGCACCTGTGCCGGCCAGGCCGCAGCAGCTCCGGGCGCCGCTATCGCCACAAACGTACCCGCCACCGCACCGATCGTGCCGACACCAGCGCCGGTTGCGCCGGGCACGCCATCGTTCCGTAGCTGTGCAGCCGATCCTAACGCTGCGATGGCACCCAACACACCACTCCAGATCGTGGCGATCGACAAGCGCGCCGAAACGGCCACGCTGCGCAATACGAGCGCTGCGCGGGTGGATCTTGCGGGCTGGATCCTGTGTAGCGTGCGCGGCACCCAGCGGCATCCGCTGGCGGGTGTGATCGCACCGGGTGGCGAAATTGTGCTGCCGAGTGGTGGCAGCATCTGGAGTAACAGCGCGCCCGACCCGGCGCAACTCTACGACCCGCGCGGTGTGCTGGTGAGTGCGACCCAGCAGTGAGATAGCGTGCATTGATTTCACCCCCCCCCAATCCTGGAGTATTGCTCTGTTACCGCCCCGGGTTACGCGGGGCGGCGCGCCGCCGGTCAGGAACGGCGCGTGGCGGGCACAGCCGATCTGTCCTCAGCGCACCGCCTGCTGCACGAGTGCGA
>JAYUYF010000485.1:0-3818 GCA_043752605.1 Roseiflexaceae bacterium | reverse complement strand
CGTGCGCGTGGCCACTGCCGATGAAATCGACAACTGCCTGCACAACCTCGCATGTGAGCCGCCCGATACGGCGCATCTCGTCCACTTCATCTTCGTCTTTGGTGCGCCGCGCCGCCACCAGGATATTCTGCTCGATCTCGGCGACAAACGTGACGGTGGGTAGCTTTGCGCGCAGCCCGTCGATCAGCGCGAGGTACCAGCCCGCCCGAACGACACCATACACACCGACGCGGCCGGTCACGCGCAGATCGACGAGGATCCGGCGGCGCATCTCGACAGCAGCCGCCAGTGGATCGGGAAACTCCTTAATGATATCGCGCCGGTTCCAGCGATCCAGCGATACCAGCGCGAGCCCGGTGGCATCGGCATCGATCTGCTCCCACGGGCTGTGCAGCAGCGTGATCGGCTCGCCGCGCTTTTTGATAATTATACCAGGCAGATGCCGATTGCCGACAAAATAGGAATAATCACTGTTTGCGGCTTCGAGCCCATCTGGCCCATCGATCATGATCGCATCGAGGTTGCGCTCAGCCATGAGGCGGTCGAGGTCACGTTTCATCATGCGGCTCCTTCATCGTTTGCGTTTTCGGGTCAAAGAATTCCGGCGACGGCCTGCGAGCCGCCAGGCATGCTTCGGCCCTACCGGCGGCGCAACGCGTCGAACAGCTGCTCGTAGGCTTCAGCCGTGCGTTCGGTGCTGAAACGCGCGGCGATCTCGGCGCGTGGGCGCACATAGTGCGATCGATCGGCCAGAATGCGCAGAATGGCATCGCCGAGCGCTTTAGCATCGCCGATCGGCACGACTTCGCCCATGCCGGTCTGGATCACGGGCTGACGCACGCCCGGCAACGCGCTCGCGATCGACGGTGTGCCACACAGCATTGCTTCGACCTGTACCAGGCCGAATGACTCGGTTGAGTTTAGACTCGGCACGACGACCATGTCGCAATTCGAGAAAAACGCCGCCATATCCTTCGCCCCCAGCGTACCAAGGAACGTCCAGTTGTCACGGTACTGCGCAAACAGCGGTGCGAGCCGCCGCGCATACGCCTCCTCGCCGAGCACATTTTCGTGCGGGCCGGCGAATAAGACGCGCGCGTTCGGGTGCTGTGCGAGCACCTGTGGCAGCGCGTCGATCAGCACTTCGACGCCCTTCTCGGCGGCCAGCCGCGCGGCCATGCCGATCACTGGCCCGCTGATATTCCAGCGGCGGCGAAAGGCGGCGATCTCGTCGGCGCCAGTGTGCGCCACTTCGACGGGTGGCGGGATGACGTGAACTTTGTTGCGAAAACGCGTCAAATACGGCGAGTTGTCGGCAAAATCCTGTGTATAGGCCACAATCCGCGTCGCAAGCGAACCGGCAGCAATATTGGCGGTCTCGACAACGCGGTTGACGAGCCGATTGAATGGCGTGGGCGGCAGTTGCAGATCGCAGTGGTAAGTCAGCACGACCGGCTGACGGCGCAGGCGACCGCGCAGTGCAAGCCCGGGCGCGTCGAACTGCGGCAGATGCAGGCTCATCGCGTCGTGCTCGAGCGCCAGTGCGGTTGCCAGCCCGCCAAAGGTCGGCATAATCACGCCCTTGCTGACGCGCGCAAGCACAGGAGCGCGCACGACGCGCACGCCGTGCAGGATCTCGATCCGCGGCAGGCTCGGGTCATACTGTGAAGTGAGCACGGTGGCTGAGTGACCGCGGCGCGCCATCTCACGCGCCAGTCGCTCGACATAGATCGTCAGCCCGCTGGTGTAGGGCCGGTAGTAGGTCAGGGCAAAAAGGACACGCATCAGACGAACAGCGCGCGGTTGGCTGCGACCCAGTGCCAGAGCCGTTGTACACCATCGGCCACCTCGACCTTTGGATGCCAGTCCAGATCGGCCTCAGCGCGGGTGGTATCGAGGATCGCGACGCGCTGATCACCCGGACGCCAGGCATCAAAGCGCGGCTCGGCAATTTCGCGCCCGGCCAACTCACGCAGCAGCAGCACAAATTCGCTCCAGATCGCGATCGTCCGGTCGGCACCGCCGCCGATATTGTATATTCGCCCGGCGACATCATCGATCCTGTCGAGCGCGATCGTGTAGGCATCGACCAGATCGTCGATGTACAAAATATCGCGTACCTGCTTGCCATCGCCATAAATGCTGATTGGCCGTCCAAGGTGCGTGGCGATCACAAAATGTGCCAGCCAGCCCTGATCCTCGACGCCAAACTGACGCGGGCCGTAAATCGCCGACTGCCGAAACACCAGCGTACGCAGCCCGTAGATGCGGTGGTAATCGCGCACGTACTGGTCACCCGCACCCTTGCTACAGCCGTAGGGTGAGTGAAAATCGACTGGCTGCGTCTCGGGAATACCACGCGGCAGATCAGCATAGGCATACCGTGAGGGCGTCTCGATAATCGTCGTGTCTTCCATGCCGCCGTACACCTTGTTGGTGGAGGCATACAGCACGATCGGCGGCTTGGCGGCCGCGCGCGCGGCTTCCAGCACATTGAAGGTTCCGAGCGCATTGACTTCGAAGTCCGCACGTGGATTATGTACTGAGGTAGTGACTGCAACCTGGCCCGCCAGATGCACGACGGCATCAACATCGGCGGTGGCAGCCACCAGCGCAGCGGCATCGCGGATATCGCCATGTACGAGACTCAGATCGCCATGATGGCTATGGAGCCAGGCGAGGTTGCGCTCGCTGCCGGGGCGTTCGAGATTATCGAAAATCACCACATCGTCGCCACGGGCACGCAGTGCGTGTGTCAGATTTGAACCGATGAACCCCGCGCCACCGGTGACAAGAATTCGCATATGCTATCCTGTATTGTGCCAGACCAGAATGCGCTGCAGCGCCGCACGGCATTATAGTATAACGATCTGCAGCAGCGCAGCTCCGCCGTGCCGAGCAGTTCAGCATAGCTGCGAGTCGACTCAGGGTGCATATGTTTCCACATCGGGCTGAAGCAACACTTCGGCCCGACAATCATCACCGCGCGGGCACAACTTCGCGCGGCACCGCACCACGGATCCAACCGCGCACTGCCGCAAACGCCGCCAGCGACGCAAAGGCATATGCCACCAACACGACGGCCTGCGCATCGCTCTGCTTGAGGGCAATCCCAACATATGCCCAGGCGATCACCAGCGCGTAGGCAGCATCACCACGGCGCAGCGCCATGAAGATCGCCAGCCCGAGGCCGACAGCCAGCACACCGATTGCTATCGCCTGCTCGAACGTACCACGACCAGTTGCCCCGAGGCTGTAGCCAAGCACCGCGAAGTTGACGATCGTGGCTACCGAGACCCAGCCGAGATAAATACTAAACGGCAGCTTGAGCAGCCAGTGATCCGCACCCTGTGCGGGCAGGCTACTAAGCCGCCGCACAACGATAATCAGCGATATCAGCAGTGTCACCATCGCGATCGTGCTCAGCAACACCTGCTCGTAATGCCACAGCACCAGCCAGCCGCCATTGGCGATACAGCTGATGATAAAGGCGGGTGCGATCGCGTCGATTTCTTTGCGCTGACGCTGACCGGGGAGTGCCTGATAGACCGCAAAACCGATCAAACCGAGATAAATGATGCTCCAGATGCCAAATACATAGCCTGCTGGTGTAACCAGCGTCGCATACCGACTAGAGAGTTCTTGTGTGGTGATGCCATTGAGCGGCAGCCGAATAGCAAGCGCATTTACAATTACCGTGAATGCCAGCGCCGCAATAATACTAATTTGTCGGGTGAAACCGGTCATCGCGGACCCTCCTGCTACCTTGGTTTATGCATGCTGGGGCAACATGTGTGCCAGTAGGGCCGAAGCATTCC
>JAYUYF010000484.1:0-3821 GCA_043752605.1 Roseiflexaceae bacterium | reverse complement strand
CGGTGGTACCATCGCTCACGGGGCTCTGGCATGGTGCCAACTGGCACGAGCGCGAGGCGTTTGATATGTTTGGCATCCACTTCAGCGGCCACCCAAATCTTGAGCGCATCCTGATGCCGGAGGACTGGCAGGGCCACCCGCTGCGCAAAGATGTGCCGCTCGGCGAAGAAGAAGTGGCGTTTACTTTCAACGAAGAGCGTATCTACGCGCGCAAGCCGTTTGCCCGCGAATAGTGCGTGCGGCCACCGCCGCGCGTACCCGCTGAGGTTACTATGACACTTGCTCCCACCCGTACGGGCATCTCGCTGGCGGTGCCCTCGCCCAATGATATTACCGCCCCAGCGCTGGCGGGCGGCCGCGAGACAATGGTGCTCAACATGGGGCCGCACCACCCGAGCACGCACGGCGTCCTGCGGCTGGTCGTTGAGCTCGATGGTGAGACCGTCGTGCGTGTTGCGCCTGATATCGGCTTTCTCCACACTGGTATCGAGAAGACGATGGAGCACAAGACCTACCAGCAGGCGGTGGTGCTCACCGATCGCACCGATTACCTGGCACCACTGTCGAACAATCTAAGCTATGTGCTGGCGGTCGAGAAACTGCTGGGCTGCGAGATCCCACCACGCGCTACCACCGCGCGGGTGCTGCTGACCGAACTACAGCGGATCGCCAGCCACCTGGTCTGGATGAGTTCGCACGCGCTCGATCTGGCGGCGATGAGCGTGTTCCTCTACGGGTTCCGCGAGCGCGAGCAGATCCTCGATATCTTTGAGTTGGTCTCGGGCGCGCGCATGATGACGAGCTACTTCCGCGTCGGCGGGCTGGCATATGATTTGCCGTCCGAGTTTCCTGGCGCGGTGCAGGGTTTCCTCGATATCATCCCGGCGGCGATCGATGAGTACGAGGCGCTGCTGACGCGCAACCCGGTCTGGCTCGAACGCACGCAGGGTATCGGTGCAATTACAACGGAAGATGCAATCGCCTACGGTCTCACCGGCCCCGGGCTGCGCGCCACCGGCATCGCGTGGGATTTGCGCCGCGATATGCCATACTGCGGCTACGAGACCTATGATTTTGATATTCCGGTCGCGCAGCACGGCGATATCTATGACCGCTACCTTGTGCGCATGGCCGAAATGCGCGAGAGCGCGAAGATCGTCGCACAGGCGTTGCGCCGTTTGCAGGAGCTCGGCCCTGGCCCGCATGTCACGAGTGATCGCAAAGTTGCGCCGCCGCCCAAGAGCGAGATTACGCATAGCATGGAGGCGCTCATCCACCATTTCAAATTGTGGACCGAGGGCTTCAAGCCGCCACGCGGTGATGCCTACGTCGCGATCGAGTCACCGCGCGGCGAACTCGGCACGTATATTGTCAGCGATGGTAGCCCGAAGCCGTACCGCGTTCACCTGCGCGCGCCGTCGTTTGCCAATCTGCAAGCACTGCCGCACATGGCCGAGGGCCACCTGATGGCCGACCTGGTGGCGCTGATCGCGTCGATGGATCCGATCCTTGGCGAAGTGGATAGGTAGTACGTTATGTCGCTCAAAGAGAAATATGCCGACGAGATCGCGGCGCTGCTTGGCCGCTACGCGCAGAAGCGCAGCGCGGTGCTGGCGCTGTTGTATATTGCGCAAGATGAGTATGGCTTTCTGACTGATCGTGGTGTGCGCGAGGTGGCGGAGGCGCTCGACATGCCACCCACAAACGTATTTGAGGTTGCGGGCTTCTACTCGCTGCTGTACGAGCAGCCGGTCGGCAAGTGGGTGCTGCAGGTCTGCGATGATGTGCCGTGCTGCTTCACCGGGGCCGAGGAGCTGGTGACGGCGCTCGAGCAGCAGCTGGGCGTGCTGGTCGATGCGACAACGCCCGACGGGATGTTTACCCTGCAACGTGTCAAGTGCCTGGCAGATTGCAACCGTGCACCGATGCTCCAGGCCAACCTCGAGTACCACGGCCACATCACACCCGACAAGGTCGACGGGCTGTTGCACGATCTGCGCGCGCGTGCCGCAGGCGGCGAACGGCTCAGCGTCTCCGGGCGGCTCGCCGAACGGTAGGCTGCCGCCGCGCAGGTAGGGTGCTGCGGTGCCCTACCTGCGCGCCAGCGGAAGATACACCCGTGGCGTCGGCAACTCGCGCACAATCACCTCACCGGCCATAAAGCGCCCGGGAACTCCGTGTAGTGTACAGTAGAATTGATAGGTTCCTGGCGCGACGAAGGTGAACATGAACTCGCCACCCGACGCCACGATTGGCCACAGCCCGTCAGCACTCGCGAGCGGGTGCTCGACAAAATCTCCTGCCCAGCGTACAGCACTGCCGACGGTGATTATGACCGCATCCGGCTGGTAAAATAACCTGCTGCCCGCAAAATTGATAACACGCAGATCAGGAGCAGCACGTGTGTTGCTGCCCGCCAGCGCAAGAATAACCGCAAGACCAAGCAAGTTGAGGCGGAAAACGAGGTGGCGCATTATCACTCCTTTGTGGTTGCGCAAAACACTTTGATGAACATGCGTGTGCAGGTATCATACCACGCGCACCATGACGATCGTCCAAAAAAAGCCCCGACCGACGAGCGGTCAGGGGCTTTTGGCAAAAACGCTACGACACTACACCGTAATGTCCTCGATGATATCGGCCTCAGGTGCATCGCGCGCGTCGGTTGCTTCGATTTCGCGCTGTGGCCGCAACCGCAGGTAGACCTCACCGTTCTCGAGTGTCGCCGTGTCAACGACCACAATATCGCCACCGTTGAAGCGTCCTTCGAGCACCCCCTCCGACAGCGGATCCTCGATCAGATTGGTGATGATACGGCGTAATGGGCGCGCACCAAACGCCGGGTCGTAGCCGCGCTTTGCGAGCAGATCATAGGCATCCTGGCGCACCTCAAGCGTAAGATCGTGCTCCTTGAGCTGCGTCTGCACGCGCTGGAGCAGGATACGGGTGATCTGATGGATCTCATCACTGGTGAGCGCGTGAAAGATGATCGTCGAGTCGATCCGGTTCAGGAATTCGGGGCGGAACATCTGCCGCAAGGCATCGTCCACCTTTTTGCGAATATCCTGTTGATCCATCTCGGAGCCGGTGTCGTAGCTCGAGAACCCGATGCGCGATGCGCGCCGAATATGCTCGGTGCCGACGTTGCTCGTCATGATGATGATCGTATTGCGGAAATCGACGCGGCGGCCCTTGCCATCGGTCAAATACCCATCTTCGAGTACCTGCAATAGCAAGTTGAACGCATCAGGATGCGCCTTCTCAATCTCGTCGAACAGCACCACCGAGTACGGCTTGCGGCGCACCGTGTCGGTGAGTTGGCCACCTTCACCGTAGCCCACGTAGCCCGGAGGTGAACCCACCAGCCGTGAGGTAGTATGGCGCTCCTGGAACTCGGACATGTCGATCTTGATCAGCTGATCCTCGCTGCCAAACATAAAGTCGGCCAGCGTCTTGGCGAGCTCGGTCTTGCCCACGCCGGTGGGACCGAGGAAAATAAAGCTACCGATCGGGCGGCGTGGATCTTTAAGGCCAGCGCGCGCGCGGCGCACCGCCTTCGAGATCGTCACCACCGCCTCTTCCTGGCCGACGACGCGCGAGTGCAGCACGCTCTCCATTTGCAACAGGCGCTGGGTCTCATCGCCCTGGAGCCGCTTGACCGGGATGCCGGTCCACATCGCTACCACATCGCCAATATCTTCCTCGGTGACGTATGGCCGATCGCGCAGTGAGGACTCGCTGCCGATACCCAGGTCACTCTCGAGCTTCGAGATCCTGGCCAGCATGCGCTCCTCGCGCTCGCGCAGATCACTCGCGAGATC
>JAYUYF010000483.1:0-3828 GCA_043752605.1 Roseiflexaceae bacterium | reverse complement strand
GGCTGTTTGCCGAGCGCGAGCAGCGCATCCGGCTGCTGACGACGATCAACAATCTGAGCCACGCGCTTGGCGCGACGCTCGACACGCGCGAGTTGCTGCTGGCGCTCTACCACGGGATCGACGAAGTCTACTCGATGGGCGACTCGTTTATCGCCCTGTACGATGACACGACCCGGATGCTGAGCTTCCCGATCTTCAGCGATCATGGAAACTTGATCGAGACGACCGGATCGACGATCGACGCGGGCACAGATGCACCGCTGGCCGCTGCTGTGATACACAGCCGCACGCCGCTGTTGCTCAACACCGAAGACGAGATCTTCCGGATTTCGCCAGTACGTGACCCGGGCGAGCGCCAGATCTCCTCGTGGCTGGGTGTGCCGCTGGTGCTTGGTGATCGTATACTCGGTTTGCTCAATGTGCAGAGTTACGAGCCATATGCGTTTGATGACGAAGCCGTGCGCTTTGTGACGACGGTAGCAAACCAGGCGGCACAGGCGATCGAAAACGCGCGGCTGTTTGAACAGGTGCGGCATGCGCATAGCGAACTCGAGGCGCGTGTCGACGCGCGCACCGCCGAACTGGCCAATGCTAATATCCTGCTGCAGGTCGAGAAGGAAAATATTCAGGCGCTGCACCACACGACGCTCGAGTTGACAGCCAGCCTCGATCTGGAGACCACGCTCAACAAAGCGCTCGATCTGACGGCCGGTGCCGTCGGCGCACGACGCGGCTCGATCATGATGCGCGACCAGAACAGCGGCGAGCTGATCTGCCGTGCGCTACTGATGAGTAACGGCCAGGTGCAGACGCGCACGATCCCGATCTCGTTTAATCAGGGTGCCAGTCTTGCGGGCTGGGTGATGAGCCAGCGCGAACCGATGTTTATCAGCGATGTCCGCACCGACCCACGTTGGTTGCAGGTCGAGGGCCGCGCGGATGATGTGCGTTCGGCGATCGCGGCCCCGCTGATGATGCAAGACGGGCCGCTGGGTGTCATTTTGCTCACCAGCCAGCGCGTGGGCGCGTTTAACGCGGATCAGGTGCAATTGCTGGCGACGATCGCCAACGCGATCGCAATCGTCATCCACAATGCCACGCTCTACAGCGTGATCAACGATATCGCGATGGAGCGCGGTGAGCTGTGGGCGCAGCAACGCGAAGAGACCAGTAAGAACCAGGCGATCCTCCAAAGCCTCGGCGAAGGCGTGGTGGTGCTCGATGAGCAAGAGCAGATTGCACTCGTCAATCAGGCCGCCGAGCATATGCTGCGCCTGCCGATGACCACGCTGCTTGGCCGCTCGTTTGCCGCGCTGGCGACGATCGGCGACGATGATGATGCGCGCAAACGCACCGCGACAATCTATGATGCGATGCGAGGCGGGTTGTCTGCGCTCGATGCCAACAGCCGCTACCACAGCCAGTTGATCGAACTCGCTGCACCCAACCAGTGGCTTTCGCTCGGCTTTGCGCCGTGGCTCGGCCCGCGCGAACGGCGCTATGGTAGCGTGATCGTGTTGCGTGATATTACGCGCGAGGTTGATTCGGATCAATCAAAGCGCCGCTTTATCTCGGCGGTCTCGCATGAGTTGCGCACACCGCTGACCTCGATCCGTGGCTATACCGATCTGGTGCTGCTCGGCGCAGCAGGCACCGTCTCGGAGGAGCAGCGCGCGTATCTGACGATCTCGAAGGCCAGCGCGGTCAAACTCGAAGGGTTGATCGGCGATCTGCTGGAGATCGGCAAGATCGACGAAAACACGGTCGCGCTCAGCTTTGCGCCGGTGGCGATCGGCGAGGTTTTTGAGGAGACGGTGCGGATGCTACGTACCGAGATTACGCGCAAGGACATGCGGCTGCGCACGACGCTGGCTCCCGACCTGCGTACGGTGGAGGCCGACGGAAAACGAATTGGTCAGGTTGTCAGCAACCTGCTCTCAAATGCGATCAAGTATACCTTCCCCGGCGGCGAGATCGAGCTGGCCGCGCTGGTCAATCGCTCGGGCATGCTGCAGGTCAACGTGAGCGACACGGGCGTTGGCATGTCGCCAGATGATCTGAAGAAGCTCTTCACCCGCTTTTACCGCGCAAACAGTCCGCTCAAAGACGAAGTGGGTGGCACGGGGCTTGGGCTCTCGATCGCGCGCTCGTTTGTCGAGATGCACGGCGGCGAGATGTGGGTCGAGAGCGAACAGGGCAAGGGCAGTACGTTTAGCTTTATCTTGCCGCTCACGCAGCCGCAACGAGGTGGCGTATGAGCGCAATCTATATCAATAATCGCCTGGTACACTACGAAGTCGTCGGGCGGCGCGGGCCACCGGTGCTGTTTTTGCACAGCTGGCTGGGCAGCTGGCGTTACTGGCTGCCCACAATGGATCATATCTCGGAGAAGCATCGTGCGTATGCGCTCGACTTCTGGGGGTTTGGCGAATCGGATCGGCGCGATGGCGAATTGACCGTCGATGCGTATGTCGATCTTGTGCTCGGCTTTATCGACCAGCTCGGCATTACCCGTATCAGCGTGGTTGGTCATGGTCTCGGCGGCGTGGTCGCGCTCCGCGCAGCCACGGTACGGCCCGAGCGCTTCAGCCGCGCGATGGTGGTGACGACGCCGCTCGCTGGCCTGCCCGCGCAGTACAGCACCCGCGCCAAACCGCTGTTGCGCCTGTTTGGCCGCGCCCAACCCAACGAAACCTGGACACGGCTGGTGCGCCAGATGACCGGCGATTACCCGCAGATCCTCGAAGAGATCGTGGAAGACACCGAGAGCATCGACCCGACGACGATCGATCATGTGATCGAATCGATCGGCAAGGCCGACCTGCGTGCCACGCTCCAACAGCTCCAGGTACCGGTGCTGGCGGTCTTTGGCGGTCGTGATGCGCTGGTGAGCGCGGATCAGCGCCAGTACTTGCTTGAAGACCGCGATGTGCTCCAGCAGGCGGTCAACTTTCCCAAATCGCAGCACTTCCCGTTTCTTGACCAGCCGATGGCCTTCAACCGCATGCTGATGGATTTCCAGGAAAGCCAGGGCACACCGGTCGAGATTAAGACCGAGTGGCGGCGGCGCGTCAGCCAGCTGGAGTATATCTAGCGGTTGTGTGGATGGGGCCGGTGTAGAGCCGAAGTATCGCTTCGGCCCTACACCCGGCCGCGTACCAGCACCGCTGCCGCAGCGATGAACGCATCGCGGTCATGGTGACTGAGCCGCGAGGGATGGATGAGCGGCAGGATTGTGGTTGTGCCAGCGTGGAGCGGCTGCGCGTGCAGCGCGCGGATCGGCCCCGGGTCGCGCCCGAGCCAGCGCACCCCGACGGCCTGGAGCGCCAATCGCCCGGCCGGGATGATCAGCCACGGATCGACCAGCGCCAGCTCGTGATCCAGCCATTCGGCGCAGGCCGCAATCTCGGTGGGTGTAGGCGCGCGGTTGCCTGGTGGGCGGCAACGCACCACATTGGTGACAAAACAGCGGCGCACCGCAGGCGCATCGCCCACCGGCGGATCGGCGAGCCCCAGCGCGACGAGGATCACATCGAGCGCACGGCCCGACCGATCGCCGTGGAATGGGAGGCCGGTGCGGTCGGCTCCTTTGCCGCCGGGTGCCTCACCGATCACCACAATCCCGCTCGCGAGATCGCCCCGCCCTAGGACAATGCAACGCCGCGATGCAACCAGCGCCGGGCAGCGGGTGCAGGGGGCGGCAGGCGGCAATGATCGGATTATCATGCGGCGTCCCCACGGGCGGGCGGCGATATACGGACGCAGCATGCGGCGTCCCCACGGGCGGGCGGCGTCCCCACGAATACGGATGCGGGCGATGTAGGGACG
>JAYUYF010000482.1:0-3830 GCA_043752605.1 Roseiflexaceae bacterium | reverse complement strand
GGATTGGCGGCTACGCCGATGCCACGCTCGACCGGATTGGTGCGATCGCTGATGGCTGGTTCCCGTGGACCGCGCCCGACGACACCGCGCGCGCCCGGATCGCACGGGTGCAGGCGGCGGCCCATGCTGCTGGCCGCGACCCGGCGACGATCGGCCTTGAGGCACAACTCTCGCTGGGGCGCATTCCGCGCGAGCACTGGGCCGCGCACGTGGCTGGCTGGCACGCGCTGGGTGCCACGCATTTGTGCATCAATACCATGGGTGCCGGGTACCGCTCGCTGGCGGAACACGTCGAGGGGTTGCGGCTGGCGCGGGAGAGCCTGACCGGGTGACAAGGTGAAGGGGTGCGGGGGTGCGGGGTGCGCAACCTCACCCCTGTCACCCTCTCCGACACGTTGAGGAGGTGCTGTCACGCTGCGCGCGCCCTTGTCACCCTGCGCGTAGCGAAGGGTTCACAAGCGGCAATGCCGTGGCACGGGATCCTTCGCCTGCTACGCAGTCTCAGGATGACCGGGCGGTCGCTGCGTGGTGTGGTTTCTCACCCAGTAGATAGCGGCACATCCGCGCCACCACCCTACCGTGTATACTACGCACAGCACTGGCGCAGCATCTCGACGTGTGGAGCAACGTATGCAACGGTTGGCACAGGATCTCACCGCCGCAGATGAACAACGGCTGGTCGCGTTCTGGCGTACCGTGCCAGCCTGGCGGCGCATGCAAATCATTGGCGATCTGTATGAGAGCGCCGAACTGCTCGCACGCAGCGATATCCAGCGGCGCTTCCCGCTCGAGACCTCCGAACAGCAGCACGAACGGTTGCTCGCCCGCCGCCGCTTGCTTGCGGATCTCTGATGCGCCCGGAACAGATCCTGATCATGACGACTGCCCGGCTCGCGGTGCTGGAGATTCCCTATTGTGTTGGTGGCTCGTTTGCCAGCAGTATGTATGGGCAGGCGCGCAACACCTACGATCTTGATCTGCTGGTAGATGTTGCCCCCACGCGAACCCGTGAACTTATCGCCGCGTTCCAGGGTGATTTTGATTGCGATCCTGATGAAGTGATCGCGGCGATTGATGCGGCACCGACGTACCGTGATACGCCAACCGCACGTGCGATGGCGAAATTAACGCACCGCGTCACTGGCTTTCGTGTCGATCTCTTTATCTCCAGTGGTCGCCCGTTCGAGCAGTCGCAATTCCGCCGCCGTATCCCGCATATGATAGCGCACGATCCCGACACGACGGTGGATTTTACCGCTGCTGAGGATATTATCCTTGCCAAACTCGAGTGGTTTGCGCTCGGCGATTTCGCCTCGACCAACCAGTGGACTGATGTACGCGCAATGCTGCTCGTTCAGGCCGAAGATCTTGATTGGTCATACCTGCGACAATGGGCAGACACGCTCGGCGTGCGTGATGTGTTGGAGCTTGCAGCCACCGGCGAACCACCGCCGCGCCCACAGACCGATGCGCGACCAGCGGGTAAAGGTGAGCAACCACGCCTATTCTAATGGATGCCACCCTACCTCTTGCTTACTTCATCCTCCAATTCGACCTTCTTGATCGTACGATAATTCTGGAACTTGAGGCCCCGATCATAGCGCTCGGTGGATGGCGAGAGCACCTCGACCAGCACCACTGGATTGATGATTGTATCGCGCACGCCATCGGTGAACTGCGGTTTGCCACAGACCACGCTCACATCGGGGTAGGTGTTGAGCCCGGTCTGCATCACCTTGACGCGCATATCGGCGGGGTAGACGCGGCAGTCGTGGCTCCACAGCTGTGCATGCAGCGCCGCGAGTGTATTAGCAGCGATCAGGTTATGCGCCTCTTTTGCGCCCGTCATCGCGTACACCTGGCCACGATAATACGCGTGCCGGGTCGCGCTTACGCGCTCGAACGCAAGATACTCCGCTTCGGAGAGGGTTGTGACGGGTTGTGCGATCATCGCGGTGCTCCTGGTTGTGCGCTCCTGCGCCCCCTCTCCCGCGTGCGGGAGAGGGGGCCGGGGGGGTAAGGGCGCTAAATATCCAGATTCTTCACCTCGAGCGCGTGCGTCTGGATGAAGCGGCGGCGCGGCGGCACCAGGTCGCCCATCAGCATGGTGAAGGTCTCATCCGCCTGCTGCGCATCATCGAGCGTCACCTGCAAGAGCGTACGGTGCGCCGGGTTGAGCGTCGTCTCCCATAGCTGCTCGGCGTTCATCTCGCCGAGCCCTTTGTAGCGCTGGATCTCGACCTTGCGGCCTTCGACCGGCAACGATGCGATGTAGCTATCGCGCTCGTTGTCGCTATACACATACTGCTCGGTTTTGCCGTGCTTGACGCGGTACAACGGTGGTTGCGCCACATACAGATACCCACCCGTGATGATCGGCTTCATATGGCGGAAGAAGAACGTCAGCAGCAGCGTGCGGATGTGGCTGCCGTCCACGTCGGCGTCGCTCATCAGCACCACCCGGTGGTAGCGCAGCTTCGCAGTATCGAATGTCTCGCCGATGCTGGCACCGAGCGCGGTGATCAGCGTGCGGACTTCGTTGTTGCTGAGCATCTTGTCGAGTCGGCTCTTCTCGACATTCAGGATCTTGCCACGCAGCGGCAGGATCGCCTGGAAGCGCCGGTCGCGCCCTTGTTTTGCACTGCCGCCGGCGCTGTCACCTTCCACGAGGAAAATTTCACAGCGCGCCGGGTTGTTGTCCGAGCAGTCGGCCAGCTTGCCGGGCAGCGAGAAGCCATCCATCGCGCTCTTGCGGGCGGTCTCGCGCACCTTCTGCACGGCCAGGCGGGTGCGGGCGGCCGAGATCGTCTTCTCGATAATCTTGCGCGCATCACCCGGGTTCTCATCAAGCCAGATCGCAAATCCCTCACCAAACGCCGTCGCGACCGAGCCGGTGGCCTGCGGCGAGACCAGCTTCTCTTTGGTCTGCGACGAGAACTGCGGGTCGCGCAGCTTGACGCTGATCACCGCCGTGAGCCCCTCACGTACATCATCGCCTGTCAGATTGGTCTCGTTGTCTTTCAGCAGCCCCTTGGCGCGCGCATAGGTGTTCACCACACGCGTCAGCGCGGTGCGGAACCCCGAAACATGTGCGCCACCATCGGTATTGTTGATATTGTTGGCGAAGCTGTACACCATATCGGTGTCGTAGCTGTCGGTGTACTGCAATGCGACTTCGACGGCCACATCATCGACGGTACGCTCGACATAGAACGGCTGGCGATGCAGCACACCACGATCTTTGTTCAGATGGCGCACATAGCTTTGTACACCGCCTTCAAAGTAAAAATTGACCTCGCTGCCATCGCGATCATCGATAAACTTGAAGCGCATCCCCTTGGTCAGGTACGACATCTCGCGGAAGCGCTGCGCCAGCGTGCGAAAGTTGTAATCGGTGGTCTGGATGATCGTCGTATCCGGCATGAAATGCGTGACCGTACCGTGCGTATCGGTCTTGCCGATCATCTTGACATCGGCCATCGGCGCACCCGCCTGATACTCCTGGTAGTACTGCTTGCCATCGCGCGCATTGTGGACATCGACGCGCATGTAGGATGACAACGCATTGACCGCCGAGACACCCACGCCGTGCAGACCCGACGAAACTTTATAGCCGCTGCCACCAAACTTGCCACCGGCGTGCAAGATCGTCATCACCACCTGGAGCGTGCTGATCCCCATCTTGGGATGCGGCCCGGTCGGAATGCCCTGGCCATCGTCACGTACCGTCACGCTGCCATCATCGTGCAGCCGTACAAAGACGCTGGTGGCACGCCCGGCCATAACCTCATCGACGGAATTGTCGACGACCTCGCGCACCATTGTGTGCA
>JAYUYF010000481.1:0-9268 GCA_043752605.1 Roseiflexaceae bacterium | reverse complement strand
TCGTAGGGCCGAGGCATTCCGGCGGCAGCTTGCCAGCTGCCGGGAATGCTTCGCCCCTACGTGACCTACACCCGCACCCACTCGGCCGCCAGCGGCAGCGCGCTGCTGAGCCGTACCACACCCAGGCCGCGCGGCTGCACGCGCCAGAAGCTGTGGCGCACTGTGCCCCAACGTGCGAGGATATCACCGGCGCGCGGGCTCGATGTCAGCTCGCGGTGGCGTTGGAGCAACGCCTGCACATCGGCCTCGTCTTCGTCGCCGAGCCGCGCGAGTTCGACCATCTCACCGTTGCAGCGCACCGGGAAGTTGCCGTCTTCATCGAGGATGTAGGCCGTGCCGCCGGTCATGCCGGCGGCGAAGTTGCGCCCCGTCGTGCCCAGCACCAGCACCACGCCACCGGTCATGTATTCGCAGCCGTGGTCGCCTAGCCCCTCGACGACCGCCACGCCGCCCGAGTTGCGCACCGCAAAGCGCTCGCCCGCGCGCCCGGCGGCGAACAGCGCCCCGCCGGTGGCTCCGTAGATACAGGTGTTGCCGATGATCGCGCTCTCGTGCCAGGCAAACCGGGCGCGCGCGCCGGGCCGCACGATAATTTCGCCGCCCGCCATGCCCTTGCCGACGTAATCATTGCTCTCGCCGTGCAATACCATGCGCACGCCCGGCGTCATGAACGCGCCAAAGCTCTGGCCGGCGCTGCCGCGGAACGTCAGCGTGATCGTGCCACTCGCAAGCCCGCGCCCACCGTGGCGTTGCGCGATCGCCCCCGCGAGCGTCGCGCCGATCGAACGGTCGACGTTGGTGATCGGGTAGCTCAGCGCGACGGGAACGCCACGCGCGACGGCGGGCGTGGTCTCGCTGATGATCTGAGCGTTCAGCGGATTACCCGCCGGGCGCACAGCGGGCGCCTCGGTATTGCGGATCGGCTGGCCGGGCTCATCGACGCGCTCGATCAGCTTGCGCACATCAACCGCCACGCGGCCAATGCCACGCGGCTGCGCCGCCAGCCGGTCGCTGCGGCCCACCGCCTCGGCGATGCTGCGGAAACCCAGTTCGGCCAGCACCTCACGCACCTCTTGCGCCAGATGCGAGAAAAAGTGAACGACGTGCTCGGGTGTGCCGGTGAACTTGGCGCGCAATTCAGGGCGCTGGGTGGCGATACCCACCGGGCAGGTGTTGTTGTGGCACGCGCGCGCCATCACACAACCCTCGGCGACCAGCGCGGCGGTACCAAACGAGAACTCGTCCGCACCCAGCAGCGCGGCCTGCACCACATCGCGGCCGGTCTTCAGCCCGCCATCGACGCGTACACGCACGCGGCCACGCAGCCCGTTGATCACCAGCGTGTGCTGCGTCTCGGCCAGACCCAACTCCCAGTTGACGCCCGCATTCTTGATCGATGACAGCGGCGACGCGCCCGTGCCACCCGAGTGCCCCGAGATCTGCACCACATCCGCACCGCCCTTGGCCACACCCGCCGCGATCGTGCCCACGCCCACCTCGGCGACGAGCTTGACCGAGATCGCGGCCTGCGGGTTGACCTGCTGCAGGTCGTAGATTAGCTGCGAGAGATCCTCGATGCTGTAGATATCGTGGTGTGGCGGCGGCGAGATCAGCGAGACACCCGGCGTGGTAAAGCGGTTGCGCGCCACTTCCTCAGTCACTTTCGCACCCGGAATCTGGCCACCTTCGCCCGGCTTGCTGCCCTGCGCCATCTTGATCTGCAACTCGCGCGCCGACATCAAATACGCCGGTGTCACGCCAAAGCGGCCCGAGGCCACCTGTTTGATCGTGCTATTGCGCTCATCCGCGTAGCGCGCCGGGTCTTCGCCACCTTCACCCGAATTGCTCAATCCGCCGAGGCGGCTCATCGCCACCGCCAGCGTCTCGTGTGCCTCCGAACTCGTTGAACCGTGCGACATCGCGGCAGTCGAGAAGCGCATCGCGATCTGCGCAACCGATTCGACCTCATCGAGCGGCACCGGCGTGCCCGGTACAAACGTCAGCAGATCACGCAGCTCGGTCGCTGCGCGCGCGTGTACGAGCTTGCTATAGGCACGATAATCATCGTAGCTGCCGCCGCCGGCCGCCTTTTGTAGCGCGTGGACGACCGCCGGCGAGTAGGTATGCGTTTCGCCGTCCTTTTTGAATTTGTAATAGCCGGGATGCGGCAGCGTCGTGCGCGTGGCCGCCAGCGGCAGGCGGTTTGCGAATGCGGCATCGTGCTGTTCGAGCACACCGCGCGCGATCTGGCGCAGGCTCAGCCCCCCCAGCCGCGCCGGGACGCCGTCGAAGCAACGCACAACAATATCATCGCCCAGACCGACGATCTCGAACAACTGCGCGCCGCAGTAGCTATCGACGGTCGCCACGCCCATCTTCGACATAATTTTGAGCAGACCCTTCTCCAGCGCGTGGATAAAGTTATGCTCGGCCTCATCCGCAGCTTCAGGCCCGAGCGGTGGCTGCTCGGCACCCTTCTTGAGATCCTCGCGCTCGGTCGCCAGCGCGCGCACGGTGGCCAACCCCAGATACGGGTTGACCGCCTCGGCACCCAGGCCGATCAGACATGCGACGTGATGCACTTCGCGCGGCTCCCCGCTCTCGACGATCAGGCTGACGCGCGTGCGCAACCCCGTGCGGCTCAGGTGTTGATGCACGGCACCGAGCGCGGCAGCGGCCGGAATCGGCGCAAACTCCTCGCTTACGCCACGATCGCTGATGATCAGCAGCACGGCACCGGTTGCCACCGCGTTATCTGCGGCGCGGCACAGCGCATCGAGCCCGGCGCTCATACCTTCGGCACCGGCATCAGTGCGAAACAGCGCGCGGATCGTGGCGGGCGCAAAGGCCGGCTCGCTGAGCGCGCGGATCGTTTCGAGTTGTTCATCGCTGAGCACCGGGCCACCGATCCGGATCAGGTGCGCGTGCTGCGGCCCGTAGGCCAGCAGATCGCCGCGCCGCCCGAGCGCAACCCCGAGCGACATCACCAGTTCCTCGCGGATCGGGTCGATCGGCGGGTTGGTCACCTCGGCGAAGCGCTGTTTGAACGAATTGTAGAGCGGGCGCGGCCGGTCTGCCAGCAGCGCGGTGGCGGTGTCATCGCCCATGCTACCGATCGGCTCAGCACCATCGCGCGCCATCGGCCGCAGCACGACGGTCAGTTCTTCGCTGGTATAGCCAAAGGCGCGTTGCAACTCACCCAGCAGCGCCGATTTTGCATCGCGTGCGCTGCCGCTCTCGTGGGCCGCGCCATCGTGGACGCGCGCCGAGGCGGCCGGTGGCAGCACGCGCATCTGCTCAGCGAGCCAAGCGGCATAGGGCTGCGCGGCCGCCAGGCGGCTCTTGATCGTGGTATTCTCTTCGAAGCGGCCGCTGCGCAGATCGGCGGCGATCATCTGGCCCGGGCCGACTTTGCCCTTGCGCACCACGCGCGCATCGTCGATCTGCACCGCGCCCATCTCGCTACCGCACACCACCAGGCCATCGTCCGTCACCAGGAAGCGGGCGGGACGCAGGCCGTTGCGGTCGAGCGCGAGCCCGACGACCTCGCCATCGCAGAACGCCAGCGCCGCCGGGCCATCCCACGGCTCGACGAGCCCGGCGTGATACTGGTAGAACGCGCGCCAGGTTGGATCCATATCCTGCACACGCTCCCAGGCCTCCGGCACCAGCATCGCCATCGTGTGGCGCACATCGCGGCCACCGAGGGTCAGCAATTCGGCGGCATTGTCGAGCATCGCCGAGTCACTGCCGGAGATGTCGATGATCGGGCCGAGCTCGGCCACCGCGCACGCCAGCGCCGGGCCACCCTGCGCAACAGCCTGCGCCGTTGTGGTCTCGCCCGCCGCACGCCGCCACTCGGCCGCCCGCGCCTGCATCCACTGGACGTTGCCCCACACCGTATTGATCTCGCCGTTGTGCGAAATCATATGAAACGGCTGCGCGCGCTCCCAGGTTGGCATGGTGTTGGTGCTGTAGCGTTGATGATAGACCGCAATTGCCGTCTCATACTGCGGGTCGCGCAGGTCGGCATAAAACTCCGAAAGTGCGGGCGCGGTCATCAGCCCTTTGTAGATCAGCGTACGGCTCGAAAGCGACGGGATCGCCAGATCGTCGATACCAGCCGCGTGCGCACCCGCCTCAGCAGCGCGGCGCGCCAGATACAACGCGCGCTCGTACTGGACGGAGTCAGCCAGTTCCGCACCGCGACCCACCAGCACCTGCTCGATCGCCGGACACGTCGCGCGCGCGCTGCCACCCAGCGCATCGAGATCGACCGGCACCACACGCCAGCCAAGCATCGCCAGACCGCGCGCGCGCAGCGCCGCATTGATGATCGTGCGCGCCTGTTCGCGGCGCTCGGCATCGCGCGGCAGGAAGATCATGCCTACCGCCAGCGCATCGACCGGGTAACGAATGTTGCGAAGTTCGAGCTCGCGTGCAAAGAACTGACGCGGGATCTGTGTCATCACACCCGCACCATCACCACTCTTGCCATCGGCGGCCACCGCACCACGGTGAACCATGTTGCCCACGGCCGTGAGTGCCTGGTGCAGGATCGAATGACTGGGCGCACCCGACAAGCGTGCCACAAAACCGATACCGCAGGCGTCGTGCTCAAAACGGGGGTCGTACAATCCACGCTTTCGGAGCTGATGATGGGAACCGCTCATAGCAGACCTCACGCAACAAGAGGATACGAACACACGCTACGGTCGCGCCAGCGCCGCATTGCCAAGAAGTGCCGGGTATAAAAAAGCGCCACACAGCTGGCTCGCTGTGGGCACCATCGCCGGGAAGGAGTTAACGTTGTTTATACGCAATTTGTGGCGTTACGTCAAGGATTTATCTGAAAATTTGTACGAATGTGATAGTTGAGTTTATGAATGAAGAATGTCGAGATTAGTAAATTATTGGTGGATTGGTGAGATATACGTGATTTGTGGCGGCGGATTGGAGGATTCATCCAAATGGGCAGGGGGCGGGATGATCCCGTAGGGGCAAAGCATTTTTGGAGGTCTGTTGTACAGACCTCCAAAAATGCTTTGCCCGTACAAGTCCGCCGCCCGCCCGCCCGTACAAGTCCGCCGCCCGCGCCCCGCGCCCCGCGCCCCGGCCGCCACGATCAATCCATCTGGCCGGTGCCGATCAATTGACCATCTTTGAGGTTGTAGACCATATCGGCAAATTCGTAGATCGTGCGGTCGTGGGTAGCCATAACAAGCGTGACGCCCTCGCTACGCACGATCTCGCGCATGAGGGTCAGCAGATTGCGGCCGGTGGTCGAGTCGAGCTCGCCCGTCGGCTCGTCGGCGAGCAACAGCCGGGGGCGTGCCACCAGCGCGCGCGCGATCGCGACGCGTTGTTGCTGGCCACCAGACATCTCGGCCGGGCGGTGAGTCGCCCACTTTTCGAGCCCCACCAGCCCGAGCGCCTCCTCGGCACGCTGCCGCCGTTCGCGGTTCGAGCGTACGCCCGAGATCCGCAGCGGCATCTCGACATTCTCCCATGCCGAGAGGATCGGCAGCAGCGCAAACGCCTGGAAGATATAGCCACACTGCTCGCGGCGGAGTTTGGTGAGTTGCTCCTGGTTCATACGCTTGAGGCTCTGGCCAAAGACGCTGATATCACCTTCGCTCGGCTGATCGAGCCCGCCGATCATATTGAGCAGGGTAGTCTTGCCGCTGCCCGAGCGCCCCATCAGCGCTACAAAGCCGCCCACCGGCACATCGAGGCTGACGCCGCGCAGCGCGAGAATGCGCTCGTTATTGACGCTGTAGGCGCGCACAACATCGGTGACGCGCACCGCAATCTGCTCACTCACGCGGGGCTCGCTTTCGCAGATTGCCCAGCAGCTTTGCCACACCACTCACCTTTGGTGCCGGTGGCGCATCGGGCTCGGTGAGCCGCCGCGCGGGCACCGCCGCGGCACCACTGATCGGGCGGATCAGGATACCGTCGGCGGTCTCTTCGATCCGCACGCGGTTGCCAATATGATAGCGTTCGCGCGCCTCTTTCGTGATCTGCAGGCGGCCCGCCGAATCGAGCATCGCCAACTCCTCGAAGACGTGCTCAGCACCCGCAGGCGCATCCTCATCCGCAGCGCGGCGGATCGTCTCGCTGCTCGTCTTACCATCGCGGATCGCCACCACCCGATCGACAAAGCGCGCGATCTGCGGATCGTGCGAGACGATCACGACCGTCAGCCCCAGCGTGCGGTTGAGCTCATGAAAGATCTCAAAGATCGCTTCTGCCGTGTTCGAGTCGAGCTCGCCCGTCGGCTCATCACCGAGCAGCAGCGCCGGCCGGTTGGCGAGTGCGATCGCGATCGCCACGCGTTGCTGCTCACCACCCGAGAGCTGTGCGAGCTTATGGCCGCGCCGGTGGCCGAGCCGCACCGCCTCGATCAATTCGCGCGACCATTCGCGCCGTGCACGGCCGGCTACACCGCTCATGATCATCGGCATCTCGATGTTCTGCTCGACATCGAGATACGGGATCAGGTTGCGCGCCTTTTGCTGCCAGACAAAGCCGACATATTGCTGGCGGTAGCGATCGAGCGCGCGATCGTTGAGCTTGAGCAGATCATGGCCGGCGACGACCAGCTTGCCCGCCGATGGCCGATCAAGCCCGCCGATCACATTCAGCAATGTGGTTTTGCCGCTACCGCTCGAACCGACGAGCGCCATCACCTCGCCGCGCCGCACGGTCATATCGAGCCCTTGCAGCGCGATGACCTCGATCTCGTCGATCTGATAAAACTTTACCAGATTCTGGCAAATAATCAGTGGTTCGTCCGTCATTAGATTGCCTCACCAAGCTTGACAGCCTGGAACAGCCGCATGCGGCGCAACAGCAGCAGCGTGACGCCTACCGCCAGCACCAGCATTGTCCCAAAGACCGCATAAATGATACCGATCTCGTTCCACGCAATGCGTACGAGAAACGGCGGGATCAGCGCGTTTTCGCCGCGCGCCACCTGCAAGAAGGGAATAAACAGATTGCTGGCAGCGACGCCGATCAACGTGCCAGCGATCGTGCCGGTGCCGATAATCAGCGTCTGTTCGATCGTGAGTAGCATCCCAAGTTGACCGCTCGAGAGCCCGATCGCGCGCAGCATCCCAAATTCGACATAGCGCCGCTGGAACGAGAGCACCGAATAGAACAGAAAGCCAAGCAACGTGAGAAACGCCGCCGCAATAAAGCCGACCGAGAGCAACCCGTAGAAGCCCTGACGCTCCGGGCGTAGCCGCTCGGCGCGGATATCATCCGGCACAAATGCACGCTCGTAGGTAGCCAGCCCCAGATCGAGGATCCCGGCGCGCACCTGCTCGATCGTTGTACCCTCGCGCAGGCTCATCCAGACATCATACGGGTACATGCCGCCCTGCTGCTCGAAAGCGTACTCGAGGTTACCGATGATAAACGGCCCATCGCTCGGGTAGACCGTGGGGAACAGCCGAACAAAGCCGACGACCACACCCAGCACATCCTTGCGCACATCGAGATCGCTCATCGCGACCGTGATCTTGTCGCCGATCCGCAGCCCGAGTTGCGAAGCCAGATCCTCGCTGACGATCATATTCGCGGGGTCATCTGCAAGATTATTCATCAGCGCGCCCAGTGATTCGCGCGCATAATCGACGCGCCAGCGCGTCAGCGCCGGGATCTCGGCGCGATCCACGCCGACAAACTGCACTGCAGTACGGCCGCTGCCGCCGATAACTTCGACGGCGGTCGTCGACACGCGCGCCGCGCGCTCGACGCCATCGATCTGCAAATAGTCGGTGACCGGCAGGAACAAAAAGCGCGGCTCGGTCGGATCGGTGGCAGGTGGCGTGGTCGCCTGGCCGCCGCCGGGCGGGCCACCCGCCGTGAGCGATTGCCCGAGATCGTAGACCCGGTAATCGCTGCCGTTATCGTAGTAGCTCTGGTCAAACAGGTGCGCGTCGAGCGTGCGCGCCATCGAGGCCGTGAACGTCGCCAGGCTGAGCGTGAGCACCAGCAGCAGCACCGGGCCACCGTAGCTGTTTGGCGTACGCGACAGGTAGCGTAGCGCGGTGACGAGCGAGACACCCGGCATGTGGTTGGCCAGCCGCGCGAGCAATGCAGCTGGCAGCGGGAAGATCCGCACCGTAATCAGCGCCAGCGCCACCACAAACAGACTGGGCGCGAGCAGCAGCAGCGGGTTACCAAACGGATCACCCGCCGCACCACCGAGGAACGCGATCGTGCCGCGTTGCTGCAACAGCGAGTAACCATACCAGGCCGGGATGAGCAACAGCACATCCAGGTAAAAGCGTTGCCAGAACGGCTTACGCGCGTTGCGGGCACGCTCGCTTTTGAATGAAACGATCGTGTGGCGCGCTACGCCAAACGCCGGGATCAGGATCGCGGGTGCCAGCAGCGCAAACATCCACCAGGCGCGCTGCCAGGCATCGGGTGTGAGCACAATCGGCAGCGTCTCGGCGGTCGTCAGTGTGAGAAACGAACGTGTGCGCGTCATCACACTCGCCGCCACCTGCCCGAGCACCAACCCGATACCCAGCGTCGCTAGCCCGAGCAGCAGCCACTCGACCAGGTAGATACCCAGGATCTGCACGCGCGTCGCGCCGCGGCTACGCAGCACCGCGATCTCGTTGCTCTGGCGTTGTACCACCAGCCCGGCGATCAGCAAAATAAAGTAGCCGATCAGCCCCAGGATCGGCACGCTAAAGATCGACAGTACCAGCGTCAGGCGTTGCACCTGCGACTGGTGCGCCACCAGCGCATCGCGCGGCGAGATATCGAGCCGGGTGCCCGCCAGCAGCGAGCCGATACTGTTGCCTGTGCGCGTGATGCGACCGAGCACGTCTGGCACCATATTCGAGCGGATGCCGCTGCCATCGGTGACCAGATACCATAGTGCCACCGACACCGGCTTGATCAAGCGTGAGGCGACGCGCTCCTCGAACACCTGCTCGGACATAAACAGATTTTCTTTGAGCGTATCGGGCCGATAAAACCAGTATTCGGCAGCCGGATCGATCGCACGCCAGATCCCCGCGATCCGCACTGGCATGACCAGTTCGCCGAGCTCGCGTTTCTGATTGATAATGCGGTACTCTTCGCCAACCTGCACACCGAGGCGGTCAGCGGTCTCCTCAGCGAGTAGCACCTCGACCGGGCCTTCGGCGCTGGCAACCGGGTATGCACCATCGACGATCGTGATATGATCGGCAAAGTTGCTGGCAAACGAGAGATTAAAGTACATCAATGGCTTGGCTGA
>JAYUYF010000480.1:0-3837 GCA_043752605.1 Roseiflexaceae bacterium | reverse complement strand
ATCAGCTGCTCAACGGCAAGCCGCAGCCCGCAGGCGAGGTCTCGGGCAAGCTCAATCTGTGCAGCCCACATCTGATCGATGTGCTTGTCGATTTTGATCCGCGGCCAGATTGGTGCGTCGCCCCGCAGGATCAGGTCGCGCGCACGCCAGCCTGGAGCCGCGGTGCATTGTTGTGGACGCCGGTCTGGCTACCAGCGCTGGTGGGGCTTGTCCTGCTGGCGAAGCGCGATCGCGGCGTGGCGATCGCGGCGATCGTCACGCTTGGTGCCCAACTCTGGGTCGACGGCGCGTTTGGCAGCACCTGGCACCTGACCGGCGCGTTTGGCTTCCGGCGGCTGATCGAGTGTACTCCCCTGTTTGTGCTCGGCCTGGCACCGCTCGTCGATGCCGCCACCCGCCGCACCGGGCGCTGGCCGATCGCCGCTGCGGCCGGGCTGCTGGTAGCCTGGAACGCTGGTCTGGTGGTGAATGCGACGGTCTTCAA
Organism: Roseiflexaceae bacterium; assembly: GCA_043752605.1. Lineage (GTDB taxonomy): Bacteria > Chloroflexota > Chloroflexia > Chloroflexales > Roseiflexaceae > JAYUYF01. The sequence goes on along the minus strand of JAYUYF010000480.1, from coordinate 3,353 downwards.
CGCCGAGACCCGGCTGCGCACCGGCCTCACCTGGCCTGATCTGTGGCGCTGGCAGCTTGAAGCGCCGTTCAAGCTGATGGGAAAACTGGGCGATTTGCTCTTCCGCCGCTGCGCATTCTTTGAAAATGGACGCTGCGAATGAGATCGATCGACGAAAGCTGGATCGCGGCGCGCGAGACCGAATACGGCGCGACGATCAGCTTTACTGCGCACGATTTGAACAGCGACGCGCGGATCGCGCGCGGCGGCGATCGGCGCTGCGCAAGCGCCAGCATCATCAAGCTGCCGATCCTGGTACACCTCGCGCTCGCCGCCGCCGAAGGCCAGATCGACTGGCACGAGCGGCTGAGTCTGGCTGCAAGCGACAAGGTGCCCGGCTATGGTATCCTGCGTAATCTCGATGCCGATCTTGCGCTCAGCATGCGCGATCTCGCAACGCTGATGACTGCGCTCTCGGACAATACCGCCAGCAATATGCTGATCGACCGGCTTGGTATCGATGCGATCAACGCGCGCACACGCGCGCTCGGACTCGCCACAACGACATTGCACCGCAAAGTCTACATGCCAAATACGCCCGCGATGCTGCCGTATGGGCTGGGCGTGACCACCACCGACGAGATCGTACAATTACTGATGCTGATCGAACGTCAGCATCTCGGTACGCCCGCCGCCAGCGAGCTGGTGCTGACATTGCTCGCTGCCCAGCAGGATCGCGCCGGCATCCCGCGCAGTCTCCCCGACGGCTGGTATTACGCGGGCAAGACCGGCAGCGACAGCGACCTGCGCAACGATTGTGGTATCATCAGCGGTCCGGTCGGCGAGCACTATGCGCTGGCAATCTTTTGCCAGCAACTGCCGCACACACCCGCCACCGTGGATCACTCCGGCTGGCGTCTGATTGGCGCTATCACCGCCGCACTACTTGGCGTGTAATCACCCGCCGCCGTGTGTGCTCAAAGGAGAACCGCTCATGACCGAATCAATCGATCGGATCAGTATCAGCACCAGCGCCAGCGCTGATGTCTTCGCCGACCACGCTGACCTCGTCGTCAACGTACGTGGCAGCACGTTCTTCAGCGGCAACGCCGCGCTCGAAAAGGCGCGCGAAGTCAAACAACTTGTCGTCGATCTCACCGGGCGTGGTATCGCGGCGGGCGCGATCACGCTGCTGGGCGTCAGCACCGAGACCAGCAGCGGCGCGCTGACAAAATCATCCACGGCGGTCTACCGTATCGGCGTGCGCGTGACACAACTCGATGACCTGGCCGATGTGATCGGGCTGATCGCCGCGCAGAAGAACACCGTACTCGAATCGACCACCTGGGGCTACCCCGATCTTGCGCCAACACACGACGCGCTGCTGGTGCGTTGCCTCGAACGCGCGCGCGCCAAGGCGCAATTGATCGCGCAGACGCTCGGCGTTCAAGTTGGTGGCGTCCACAGCGTGCGCGATCACGTCTACGACGGTGAGACGCCGCAGCCACGCCAGCCAAGGATGATGGCCGATAGCATGCAGCGCAGCCGTGCCATGACCGGCGAAGACCTGGGCCTCGATATCAGCCACCGCAAATCGGTCAGCGTCAGCGTCGAGCTCGAATATCGCATTGCAGGGTAGGGGCGGATCGCGATCCGCCCCTACCCTGCGCCAACCAATTGTATTCCCGATAACTCGTGCTATACTACACATAGCAGACAAGGTTGGTTTACATCTGCACAGTCTCCCGCACATGGGAGCATCTGCCCCCGGCGCGAGCCGCAGGGCCTGCGAGCCAAACCACGTGCCGATCTATGTGTTCGGCCAGATGACCCGCGCCGTTAGGGTGCCGGTCCACACGAGGAGTACACCAGTGAGTCCCGAACGGTTACAGAAGGTGCTAGCGAGCGCTGGCATCGCTTCACGCCGCGACTGCGAAGAGCTTATCGCAGAAGGTCGCGTCAGCGTGAACGAAAAGATCGTGCGCGTGCCCGGCACACGCGTCGACATGGTGACGGACGTGATTGCCGTCGATGGCCAGATACTCGGGCAGCTCAGCCCACGCACGTATCTGATGTTGCACAAACCAGCTGGCGTCATCTCGACGACGGATGACCCGCAGGGTCGTACCAAGGTGATTGACCTGGTGCAGTCGGACGCACGGCTCTTCCCGGTTGGTCGCCTCGATTTTGACAGCGAAGGGTTGATCCTGCTGACCGACGATGGCGAGCTCACGCAGCAACTGACGCACCCGAGCAATCGCGTCGAAAAAGAGTACCGCGCGCTGCTTAATGGCGCGCCCGATGCCGATACACTGCGCGAGTGGCGCGATGGTGTCGTGCTCGATGGCACACCGACAACCCCCGCCTGGGTCGAGATCCAGGAGCACACCGATGCGGGTCACTGGATCCGTGTCGTGTTGCACGAAGGGCGCAAACGTCAAATCCGCGAGGTCGCGCGGCTGCTTGGCTTCGAAGTCCTGCGTCTGATCCGCGTCCGCGAGGGCCCGCTGCTGCTCGGCGCGCTTGAGATCGGCGCACACCGCCCACTAACGGAAGACGAAGTAACCCAGCTGCGCGAGCACGCCGAAGAACAGGCAACGCAGGCTGAAAAGGCCGCAGAAGATGAGCGGCGCGCCCAGCGCAGAACGGCGCGCACTACCACACAGGAGAATCGCCCCATGTCCGAAAACCCCGAAGATACGACGCAACCAGCACGCCCCGCCGCCGCACGCCGTGGTGCCTACGCGCGCCCATCGCGCGTCATCCGCGCTGAGATGCCCGAAACCAACGATGTTGACGCTGCACCTGCCACCGACAGCGCGGCAGATGTGCCGCGTATGAGCCGCCCGGCCCGCGACAATAGCGAACGGCCGCGCCGCGCCGCCGAAGATCGCCCCGACCGCGCCGCCGATGGCGAGCGGCCGCAACGCGAGGGTGGCCGCCCACGCGATAATGACCAATCATTTGGCGATCGCCCGCCGCGTGGCGATGGTGGCTACCGCCCACGTGGCGATAGCCCGCCGCGCGACGGCGGCTTCCGCCCGCGTGACAATGACCGCCCCTACGGCGATCGCCCGCGCGGCGATGGCCCGCCCCGTGAGGGCGGCTTCCGCCCGCGTGATAATGACCGCCCCTACGGCGATCGCCCACGCAGCGATGGTCCGCCCCGCGACGGTGGCTACCGCCCACGCAGCGATGGCCCGCCCCGCGACGGCGGCTTCCGCCCACGCCCGTATGGCGATCGGCCACCGCGTGAAGGTGGCTTCCGCCCGCGCGACAACGACCGCCCCTACGGCGACCGGCCCCGCAGCGATGGCCCGCCCCGCGACGGCGGCTTCCGCCCACGCCCGTATGGCGATCGGCCGCCGCGTGAA
>JAYUYF010000479.1:0-3841 GCA_043752605.1 Roseiflexaceae bacterium | reverse complement strand
CCACTGTTGCGCCACGATCGAGCGCACGGTACGGCAGCGAGGCTGCGGGTTCCACCGTCCCCGAGGTGCCGATCGAGAAGAACAGATCGCAGTCTTTGGTAGCCGCAAGCGCATCATCGAGCGCCTGCGCCGGGAGTTGCTCGCCAAACCACACCACAGCCGGGCGCACCAACCCGCCACAACGCGGGCAACGCGGCGGTCGTTCGTCGGTTGGTGCCCACTCGTCTACCGGCGTACCCTCAGCGAAACACGCGAAACGTGTCAGATTGCCGTGCAATTCGATCACCCGACTGCTGCCCGCGCGTTGGTGCAAGCCATCGACATTTTGCGTCACGATCGTCACCTGTGGCACGACCTGTTCGAGCGCCACCAATGCTGCGTGTGCGGCATTGGGTGCCGCCGCCTGCACCAGCTCGCGCCGCCAGGCAAACCAATCCCACACCAGGCGCGGGTTCTGGCGAAATGCCTGGGGTGTGGCAAGCTCTTCCGGGCGATACTGCGCCCACAGGCCGGTCATCGGGTCGCGAAACGTCGGCAGGCCACTCTCGGCCGAGATACCAGCCCCGCTCAACACCACGACGTGCCGGGCGTTGTGCAGCAATGGCACAAGCTGGTCGAGTAGTGCATCGGTCTCAGTGTTGGTCATTGCTGTGCCTCGCGTGCGGTGTAGTCACGATGATTTCACACGGGCTTTTGCCGTGCGCCCACGTCTTCTGTCTGGCTTACTCGCTCAGTCAGTTTCCCAGTGACATATTTGTGTAGTACACTCGCAACAAGTGTTTGATACGGCAAACCTTCTTCGAGCGCTTTGACCTGAATATCCTGCAGATCGCCCGCTGAAAGGCGGATATTGACGCGGCGATCTTTGATTGCTGTAGCTCGCGCAGCCGCCCTGAATGCCGATAGCTCAGACTGTGTTGCGATCGACTCACGCATACGACGAGGGGTATGCGTGAAGCAACTCAGTTTCGTAGGGGTCAGTCTTCGGCATTATCATCACCTCTGTTCAAATAGTCGCGCGTGGCCTTCCGGCTCGGAATAACCGTTTTGAGAAAGAAGTAATCTTCTTGCTCAACTTGTCAACATACCGAGGTTGATATAGTGTGAATGTATCGAATATGGTTATCGTACATACGATCGCATTGTGCGTGCAGTTTACGAGCACTACCGCACCTCGACCTGGAGCGTCACCGTGTCGCCGACGCCGACGTGTTCCGCAGCGCGCACCAGGTCTTTGATCGGCACCAGGTAGCCACCATCTTTGGGAAACAGCGAGGTCTTCCACGCCGTCGCGCCGATCTGCGCCACCACCGGGATCATGCCCCAGCCGTACGTCACCGCGCCAGCGACCGCGCGCAGCTCGCGGCTCTGCTCGGCGGGAACCGTGACGAAATGGTAGGGCGATGGGCCGCGCCAGTACCAGATTAAGCCAGTGAACGTGATTGTCATATCTGATGTGCTAGCCGTAGGTCGGATGCTGTGGCCAACCAGTCGGCGAATTTTCCCAATCCTCCTGGCGTCCGTAAGGCGTCATGTCGAGTAATCGGTAGCTGTCGGTTACCGCTTCAGTGCCACGATTGTAGGTCGAATAAGAGTGAAACACATCATCATCGATCCGGAAAAAGACGCTCAGCCCGTGCGCCTCGCCGGTATCCGTCGTCGCCTGAAAGTCGTAGTTGAAATCGCTACCAAACGACGAATACCACAGACGATCCCAGCCCATACGCGCTTGATACGCCTGCAACTTCGCCAACGGTGCGCGCGAGATGAGCACAAACTGCGTGTCGCGCGCTGCGAGTAGTGACAGATTGGCTAATTCGTTCACAAATCCGGTGCAACCGTCGCACCCTGTATCCCACGTCGGATCAAACATAAAGTGATACACAATCAACTGGCGACGACCGTCGAACAGGTCGCGAAGCGTGCGCTGCCCATCGGGGCCGGTGAACGTGTAGGGCTTGTCGAGCTTGACCATGGGCAGTCTGCGGCGCTCGGCACTCACGCGGTCGTACTGTTTTGTCAGTTCTTTCTCGTGCGCAAGCAGCGTTTGCCGCGCTGCTACCCAATCCTCGCGTGCCACGATGGGGGGATGTGCTGGCTCGTGCGTTGTCATGATTGCCTCCTGGCTGTGTGTTGGAATTGCCACCACCGACGCGTATCGTACCACAACGCTGTGACAGGTACCGTCGCATCCAACAGGACGGAGCCGTCTCATCCGGCATCGCTGGTGGTCTTACGGATCGCGAAGAAAGCATCGGCTGCCCTCATCGCTCTCGATGCAGAGGAGGAGTTCGCCGCCACGCTCGCGCACCACGTAGGATAGCGTATGGGTTGAACCGGGGTCGGTCGAGTAGACCCCGCTGGCGGCGACGACCCAACCGCCGCCCGATCGTTCGCGTTGCCAGGTGCCCTGCCCCGATACGCGCGTCTCGGGCGGCGTGTCATAGAGATACAGCATGTCTGCCGGAATGCACTCAACATTCCCGCGCAGTGCATCGGCAGATTCGCTTGTCAGGTGCTCCCCTCTCCCGCGCTGGGAGAGGGGTCGGGGGTGAGGGCTCGTGCCAGCGCCGCTACCTGTTCATCTCCCAACGCAGCCATATCCATGTACGCCACTTCGAGGATATGTCCATCGGGGTCGCTCAGCGCACGGGTATACATCCAGCCCATGCCCGAGATAGCACGAACAGCGGCTGTGCCACCCGCCACCACCGCCGCTGTTGTAACCAACGGAGCATAAGATACAGCCCAAAGCCAAGACCCGCCGCGACAACGAGCACCGCGCCACACGCGAGCCAGTACAGCGGGTTAAACAGTATGCCCATCGGCGGCTCCAGATTTGCATGTAGACACCACTACTCCACGCGCAGCGTGCTCGCCCGCCCGGCGCGCAGGCGTGCTGGCGCGACCAGTTCCCAGGCGAGCGCAATGTGCAGCTGCAGATCGGCATCGTTGATCTGCGCGAGCTTGATGCCGACCCAGCCGCGCGCACCGACGTATGGTGGCCGGAAGAAGCAATCTGGTGCGCGCGATCAGATCCTCCTGAAACCCCGGTGGCACCGGCAGCCAGACCGCAATCCGCCCATCCTGATGATGGTTGTTGGCAAATATCACAAAGACCTTCTTGCCAGCAAAGAAGGTTGGTTCGCCGTGCGACAGGCGCTCGCTGGTCTCGGGGAACAGCGCACAACAGTGGCGCACCCGTGCAAGTTGGTCGTCGGCAGTCATCGATCCTCGGTGCGTTATTCCCGCGCAGTGCATCGGCAGATTCGCTTGTCAGGTGCTCCCCTCTCCCGCGCTGGCAGAGGGGTCAGGGGTGAGGACTCGCGCCAGCGCCGCTACCCGTTCATTTCTCCCACGAGGCCGAGCGCTCATCACTGAACTGTGGGTTGAGCTGGCACCCGATCGCCGCATAGAAGCGCGTGGTGGCGGCCAGATCGGCCACCGGCAAATTGACGAAGATCATTTTGGTCACAGATTTGCTCCTGTACCAAGGTGGCGATTCGTGAGCATTCTACCACCTGCTATTTCAGTGCCGGGCGAGGCAGCGCACGCCGAAGCACATACAATGCTGCCAGAGTAACCCCGGTAAAGACAAAGGTCGATGTCCGCAGCGGATCACTCCAGAGCAGCGTTGCCCACATCGGTTGCGGATCGAAGAGAAGAACGATGCGAATGCACGCAAGAGCAAACCACATACCTATTAGAGCCTTCAGGACATTTTTTGGTTGCTGCAAAGGTGCTACAGCGAATCTCAGAACGGTTGAACCCGTCGACAATTGCGCTCCCCCGCTCCCATCTGGAGCGGGGGCCGGGGGGTGAGGTCAGCAGGGCGCAATCT
>JAYUYF010000478.1:0-3841 GCA_043752605.1 Roseiflexaceae bacterium | reverse complement strand
CAGGTGCGGCCGGCCGACGGCTGATCACGGTCGAAGACGTACGCGATGCATTGCAAAGCCGTGCGACGCGCTATGATAAAAATGGCGAGCTGCACTACGACGCGATCTCGGCGTTGCACAAAAGCGTGCGCGATAGTGACCCCGATGGCGCGCTGTACTGGCTCGGCCGCATGCTCGATGGTGGCGAAGACCCGATGTATGTTGCCCGCCGCGTCGTACGAATGGCGGTCGAAGATATCGGCCTGGCCGACCCGCAGGCGTTGCCGCAGACGATCGCAGCACAGCAGGCTGTCCATCTGCTCGGCCAACCCGAGGGCGATCTGGCGCTGGCGCAAGCCGTCGTATATCTCGCGCAGGCACCCAAGAGCAATGCCGTATACCGTGGCTACGGCGCGGCGCTCAAGGATGTGGCCGAGACGCGCAATGACCCCGTGCCGCTGCACCTGCGTAATGCACCGACCGGCATGATGAAAGGGATGGGCTACGGCAAAGGCTACCAGTACGCACACGATGCCGCAGACGCGCGCGTCGACCAGGAGCATCTGCCACCAAACTTGACCGGCCGCCGGTATTACGAGCCCACGGCGCGTGGATTTGAAGCCGCAGTGCGCGAGCGGCTGGCGTGGCGTGATGCGCGCCAGCCGCCAAAAATCCCGGCCGAACAGCGCAAGAAGGCCGCCCCCGCCCCCGCCGACCCGCAGGCGCTGGCGGGCGAGGAGCCGCAGACCGACGATGAATAGCAACCACCCGCGGCGCGGGATCCGGCGGGCGTGGCGGGCGGCGTGGCGGGCGGCGCGGGATCCGGCGGGCGGCGCGGGATCCGGCGGGCGGCGTGGCGGGATGATCCACGGACGCAGCATGCTGCGTCCCTACGGGATCCGCAACGCCATGCCGCTGCTGCCGGGGTCGGCCGCACCGCGCAATGCACCCGTGTCCTGGTCGATCTCGATCACATTGACCAGGCTCATCGCGCCGTGGCTCTGCGGAATTCGCACGACCGGGTGATACGTGCGAACTTCGTCGCACACATACTCGGGGATCCGGTTCTGCACCACGATCCGCTCGCCCTGGCAATCAAAGCGCGGCGCGAGCACTGCTTCGTCGGGCGACATGCCAAAATCGATGATATTCAGCAATACCTGCAGCACACCCGTGATGATGCGGCTCGCGCCTGGAGCGCCGATCACCAGCACCGGGCGGTCATCGCGATACACGATCGTGGGGGCCATGCCGGTGGTGCGGCCCTTGCCGGGGGCGATCGAGTTGCGATGGCCGGGCAACGGGTTGAAATTGACCATCGAATTGTTGTACATGAAGCCCAGACCGGGCGTGATCACCCCTGACGACATGCCGAGCGAGTGGGTGAGCGCCACACAGTTGCCCTGCGCATCGACGACACTCACATGCGTAGTGTCGGGCGGCCCGTGCGGCAGCGCATCGACCTGGATCGGCGCACCAGCATCGATCTGCGCGCGCCACACATCCGCACGCTCGGTGCTGGTGAGCCAGGAGACCGGCACATCGACAAACGCCGGATCGCCCAGATACCGATTACGATCGGCGAACCCGGCCTTCATGGCCATGGCCACGATACGGATATATTCTGGCGAGTTGTGCTCCAGCGCGCCAAGATCATAGCTGGCCAGGATATTCAGGATTGCCTGGAGCGTCGGGCCACCGTGTGGTGCCTGCGACGACGCGAGGCGGTAGCCGCGGTAGCTCCCGTGCGTCGGCGCTTCGTCGCGCACCGTGTAGCGCGCCAGATCATCGGCGGTCACATACCCACCGTTGGCGGCGATATCGGCCGTCATCTGCGCGGCCAATTCACCCGTGTAAAAATCGTCCGCGCCGCGTTCGGCGAGCAACCGCAGCGTGCGGGCATACGCCGGGTTGTACAGCCGTTCACCTTCATCATAGGGTCGGCCATCATGGTGAAGATAGATTCGGCGCGCTTCGGCATTGGCGTGAATATAATCGAGCAGCGTGCAACTCTCGGGATAGATCCGGCGGCCTTTCCAGCGGCTGGCAAGGTGCGTATCGACGATAAACCCGTCTTCGGCGACCTGTGCGGCGGGAGCAAGCACTTGTGCCCAACGCCAGCTACCGTGGCGTTCGAGCAACGTGGACAGGCCGCGCACCGTGCCGGGGGTACAAATCGCCTGATAGCCCGCGTCGTTGACCTTACCATCGAGGAAGTAACCCCAGCCATCGGGGTTGGGGCCAATGTAGCGCGCCACCCACATATCTGCGGTGGCACGCGTCCCCGCCAGTGCCGGGGCATCAAGCAATACTGTGGCCGCCGCTGGCTGACCGGCCAGATGCACGGTGGCGAGCGCGTAGCCGCCCAGACCACACATCTGCGGATTGACTACCATCTGTACGAACGCACACGTCACCGCCGCATCGACTGCGTTGCCACCCGCACGCAACACGCGTGCCCCCGCCTCGACCGCAATCGGCTCGGGACCGACAATCATCGCTGGCATTGTTGCACTCCCTGTAAAGACTTTTTCGCTGTGAGCGATCTGTCTATTTGCGGTATATCGTACCAGATTTATCGAAACTCTTTTACATCCCTGTTGACATGTGTTGGGCGCAGAAGTAAGATAATTGTAACGAATCATGAATGAAACGATCTTGCTTCGTTCGCAAAGCGAATAAACACCGCAGATGTAGTATGATATACGAGTTGCGCTTGACATGTGTGCTATAATACAGAACACACGTTCGTATTTTCGGCGTGATTACTTTGGTAATGGGCATGCGTTACAGTTGGTTGTGGCTGATCGGGGTGGTTTCGGTACTCACCGCATGCGGTGAGACGCGGCCGCTGGTTCTTACGCCAGGGCGTACGAGTACACCGGCGGCAGCTGCCAGCGCGGTGGCTTCTGCCAGTCCATTGATCGGCAATACGCCAACTCGTACTGTGGTAGCAGCGGCAGCGGCCACCATCACGCCAACCCTCCCGACGGTCGTCATCGTGGTGCCAACCATTGCAGGAGCCACAAACGAAGCGCGCTGGCGATCATTTCAACAGCAGCGCGAAGTATTGCCGGAGCGGCGGACGTACGTGGCAAGTGAGCGTGTTGCGTTGCTCTGGTTCAATCCGGCGACGGGCGTGCCGGTGGAGATCGGGATGCTGCGTGGCAGCTTCACGGTACAGGCGCAGTTTCGATTGCGCGCGGGCGAACAACTCGCCTTTGAAGTACCGTATTTCATTAATCTTGACTATGGTCTGACTGCCATCTCGGAGCCGCTTCGCGAGCAGATGCAGGCCGCTGGGTATACTGAGTCGGTTGAAGCGTTTGTGATCGCCACAGATGCGATCCGGCCACAAACGTGATGGAGGATCGCTCGTGAGTAGTCGGTATCTTGATATGATGCGTAATCAGCAGCGCCGCCGTCCGCAGGGCTTTAATATTACCTCGAAGACCCTTCTTGGTGTTCTCGCTTTTGTCGCAATGATCGGCTCGGGTGCCTACTGGTGGGGTGTCCAATCGCAGTTGACAAGTAACACCGTTGTCGCTGCGGCATTTACCGCGATCCTTGTGCTCGCGCCACCGAGTTTGATTTCATTTCTCATTCCGTGGAGCCCGGCGGGCATGTTATTGCAAAAGGTCAATGCACGTACGTTCGCATTCCCGGTGATTATCGGCTGTGCAGCGTTTTTGCTCTTTTACAGCTACCGCATTCAGATGAGTTGGTGGGCAGCGCAGCCGGTCGTGGCCGATAGCGGGCTCATTCAGCAGCAGGTGCTGATTGGCATCATTGGATTTATTATTATCCCGGCACTACTGTGGACGCCGGTATCTTCGGATGAGTTGGTCGAGCAGGTGCGCCA
>JAYUYF010000477.1:0-3846 GCA_043752605.1 Roseiflexaceae bacterium | reverse complement strand
TTGGCGTGCGTGTAGAGCCGGGCGCGAGCGGCGGCGGCGCTGGCCACCCCGGCAGCGCGCAGCGGCGCAGCGGCAGCCCCCAGCTCCTCGTCGATCGTCGGCGCGTGCCACTGGTAGCTACGGCCGAGGCAGGCCACCAGCCCACGCGCCAGCCGGGGATCGCCAAAGAATTCGAGCAGGGCCGCGCTCTCGAATTCGCGCTGACGACGACCGACCATGCGCTCGTAATAGGCGATCGCGTAGCCGATCGCTGCGGTGTAGCGGTCATCTTTGATCTGATAGGGATAGATGCGCCGCCCCTCGGGCGTGGTGCGCGCGGTCTTCTTCAGATCGGTGAGCGAGAATGCCATACGTGTTCTCCTCGAATACAGTACGCAAATGCCGCCGCGCCACATACGGACGCAGCATGCTGCGTCCCTACGCGGCACGGCGACGTTTGCGCGCAGCGGCGACCTCGCTGGTGTGGCGGGTCACAAGTTCATACAGCAGCGCTTCGCGCTGTTTGGGGCGGATGATTCGGCCAAGGCGCTGGATGTGTTCGCGCGGCGTACTGTTGCCGCTCACCACGATCGCGACCGCCGCATCGGGCACATCGACGCCCTCGTTGAGCACGCGGCCGGCGACGAGCTTGGCGTAGCGCCCGCCACGAAAGGCGGCGAGCGTCTCGCGGCGCTCGGCGGGCGCGGTGCGGTAGGTCAGCGCGGGCAGCGCGAGTGCGTGGCTGATCTGGTCGACGATCGCGGTGTACTCGCAGAAGACCAGCGCCTTCTCGTCGCGGTGTTTTGCGAGCAGCCGCGCCACCTCACCGATCTTGGCCTCGGCGTTGAGCGCGATCATGCGCGCCTGATGGTGCGCCTGCAGCGCATGACGCGCGCCCGGGTCACTGCCGCTACGCCGGATGAGTTCGCCAAATGCATCGCCGCCGCGCGCCAGCAGACTGCGGTTACGCGCGATAAACCATTTCCATTCGTTCATCAGCGCACCATAGCGCAACGCCTCTTCGTGTGAGAGATCGACATAGATCCGCTGCTCGCGAAACTTTGCCAGGTGCCCCTCGGCCGAGAGATCGGCCGCGCTACGGCGGTAGACCACCGGGCCAAGCACGGTCGTCAGCGCGCGCTCAGCCTCATCATCGCCCGGCGTGGCGGTGAGCCCCAGCGCATAGCGCGCGCCGCTGCGTGCCACAATCGTGCGGTGTGCAGGCGAGGGCAAATGATGCGCCTCGTCAAAGATTAGCAGCCCAAAGCCGGCCAGCGGCGCAGCTGGCATAGCCGCCGATGCGTAGGTGATGATCGTGATCGGTCGCAACTCGCGCCGCCCATCACCGATCACGCCGATCTTCGCCTCTGGTACACCAAGCCGCTCGATGATCGCGCTGCGCCACTGATGCAGCAGCTCGATCGTCGGCACCACGATCAGGGTACGCAGCCGCAGGCGCGCGATTGCCGTCAGCGCCAGCACGGTCTTGCCCGCACCCGTGGGCAGCACCACCACACCACGCGCGCTGGCCTCGACCCAGGCGGCCAGCGCCTCCTGCTGGTAAAGCCGCGGCTCGACCGTCAGCTTGCAGCGAAAGCCACCCGCCAGCGCCTCGTCATCGGTTTCGGGCGCGGCCACCAGCGCGGCGGTCTCTTCGAGTTCGGCGTCGAGCAGCGTCGCTTCGAGCTCGGCGAGATCGCCCGCGATATCATCGATCGATCGTTGGGTTTCGTGCATGGTTGTAGATCTCCCACCAGTCATGCTGGCTGAACCTCACCCCCCAACCCCCTCTCCCGTGTGGAGAGGGGGGGGTGTCATTGCAGCATCGACGCTACTCAAGCGCCAGCGTCAGCTGCTGTGCGGGGGCCGGGCTGCCGTAGGCGCGCAGCAGCGTGGCGGTACGCTGTGGCCCGACGCCCCAGATCCGCCGCAATTTGCCGTTTGCGGCGGCATCGCTCAATCCGGCGGGTGTGACTTCGCCAAGCGCGCGCGCAATACGGGCGGCGAGCACCGGGCCCATGCCGGGGATGCGCTGCAACGCGCGCTCGCCAAGCGGCAGCCCGACACACAGCTCCTCGTAGAACGGCAGCGGGTCGCCCTTCGCCAGCGCGGTGATCTTGCTCGTCAGGCTCGCGCCAAGCCATGGCACCTCGAGCGGCTGCCCGGCGCGTGCCCGTTGGATCAGCGAGTGGGGTGTACGCAAAATGTTGCGTGCGGCGCGGCGGTAGGCGTTGATCCGGTACGGATTGCCCTGCGCCTCGCTCAGAAGTCCGGCGATGTTGAAGAGAATTGCGGCGATTTCGCGGTTGGTCATGGTCTCACCTCGTGCTTGTTGTTGGCCCTCGTCGTGTCGTTCGTGACAGAACATGTTTCAGAACGCTTGTTCGTATTATACCATTTTTGTGGCTGTTTGGGGTTAGATTTGTGCTAGTGGTACGTCTACCAACGATGTGCGGCTACGCGCCGCATGCGGCGGGCTGGTGGCTTGCACCCACCATTTGCCGCATAGTACGGTTGGATGCGGCTACGCGCCGCAGGCGGTGGGCTGGTGCCCTGGACTAACCCATTTGCCGTATGGTATGGGTTGGATGCGGCTACGCGCCGCAGCGCTCGGGGCGTTTGCCCCGAGACCCCAACGCGGGGCGCTTTCGCCCCCGCGACCCCCAAAACCGCACAATCACCGCAGCCGCACATTGGGCTGTGTCTGCCCCGTGCAACACGCAGTCCGTGCTGGATACCGATTAGCACCGCAGGCACGGGGCATTCGCGCTCAGATGTGGCCGGGCACCGACTCAGATTGGGGTCACGGGGCGACGCTCCGTGCGCCGGGTTGTCAGGGGGGCGGTCACCCCTGACCGCTGGCCGCGCAGGCCGTGCAGGTCATACCAATCTGCCGCCGCACCAAACTGCAACGACGGCTATAATGAACCAAGCACTACAAGCGGCGGAGCGGAACATGTCAATCTTCAAAAGTATTCGGCTGGGAATGGTACACGTCGCGGTGACGATCAGTTTTGCGCTGATCACCGGCGTGCTCAACCGCGTGATGATCTTCGAATTACAGATTCTGGCGAGCCTGACGGCGCTGCTGGTCGTGCTCCCCTATCTTTTTTCACCACTCCAGATCTGGGTCGGGCGGCTCTCCGATAGCCACCCGATCGCGGGCTACCACCGCACGCCCTACATCGCACTCGGCATGCTGTTGTGTCTTGGCGGCACACTACTGACACCGCAGGCCGCGTTTGCACTGGCGGCGGGCGTGTGGTACGGGCTGCCGCTGGCGCTGCTGGTATTTGGCGTGTGGGGCTTTGGCTACAACCTGGCGGTCGTCGCCTATCTGGCGCTGGCGTCCGATCTGGCCACCGAGGCGCAACGCGCGCGGACGATCTCGATCATGTGGTTTATGATGATTATCGCGATCATCGTGACGGCGGTCGGCGTTGGCCGCGCGCTCGAACCGTTTTCGTACGCCCGGCTGACAATCGTTTTCGCCGTGGTCTGCGCACTCGCGCTGCTGTTTGGCGTGCTCGGCCTGGTGGGGATCGAGCAGCGTGATGCTGCCCCTGTGCACAGTGGGCGGCCGGTCTCGTTTCGTGCGTTGCTGGCAAATCCAAGCGCGCGCTGGTTCTTTATCTACCTCATTATTATGCTCTCTGCGATCCTCGCGCAGGACGTACTGCTCGAACCGTATGGTGCGGAAGCATTTGGTATGAGTGTGGGTGAGACCACGCGGCTGACATCGGTCTGGGGCGGGGCGACGCTGGTTTCGTTGCTGCTGTACGGCCTACTGTTGAACCGCGTGATGTCAAAACGCCAGGGTGCGGCGCTCGGTGGGGTACTCGCCGCGCTCGGTCTGGCCGCGATCGG
>JAYUYF010000476.1:0-3846 GCA_043752605.1 Roseiflexaceae bacterium | reverse complement strand
AGAGCCGGTAGAGCCGCACGCGGCCACTGCGCAACAGAAAGATCCGGTCGCCCTGGTCTTCGGGCGCGAAGAAGGTATGGCCGACGGCATAGGTGGCGGCGCGTACCTGCGCATCAAACGTGGCGCGCGTGGCAGCATCAAGATCGGCAAACAGGTCACCGTCGCGCACGGTGAAGACTGGCAGCGGTGTCTCCCGGCGTTGATCATCGCGTCCCACGGGCGGTGTTCCTCTGCTCACTGTACTTTGTGCAGAGCATAGCAGCAAAGCGCGCGGGCTGCAATCGGTGTAGTCCGGCGCGCCGCCGCGATTCGGTCGATTGACGATGCGACTCGCGCGCGTTTCGGTGCGCGCCGCCGCTCAAGCAGCAAAATATTGACGCGCGTTGCCACTCAGTTCAACCGCCCATATACCACACAAACAGCCGGTTCAGCTCGGCGGCGGGGTCGCTACACAGGCCACTATGCGCCGGTGCTGGCTGGATGATGGTGCTACGTGGTGCGCTGAGCCAGCGAAAGCGCTCGTAGCCCGGCAATTCGGCAAACGGGCCAGCCGCAACGCCACCGGCGCAGATCCGGCCGATATGATCCAGTTGTTCGCCGATCAGTTCGAGATCGAGATCGGCGGCGAGCGCGTGCAGCCGCGCCGGATCGAGCGTGATGCGGCAATCGAGGAAACGCTGCGCGCGGCACAGCAGGATCACACCCACGTTGACGTATTCGCCACGCTCAATGCGCGGGACGATCCGGATCAGCGTGTACTCATAAACGCTCAGCGCGGGCACGGAGAGCCTCCTCAAGAAATACGCGCGGTTCGGCGATACGGTCATTCAGGTAGGCGGCGTAAGCGGCGCGGTGATCCTCCGCATCGGGGAATGTGGCGTCGCTCGTGAGCCAGACGGTGGGTACCAGCGCCAGCAGTGCCGTGATCACATCGGCGGTGATTTGTGGCGCGAGCACGGCATCGGCTTCGGCGAGCGCATCGGCGGTGGGCAGCAAGACGTGATCCTTGATCACCGCGAAGCGGCTGCGCGCGCGCGCAGCACGGTCATCCCAGCTGTGCGCCACATACAGCGCGGCACCGTGGTCGATCAGCCAGAGTTGCCGTTGGTGCAAAATCAGGTTCGGGTTGCGTGGTGTACGGTCGACATTCATGGTAAACGCATCAAACCAGACGATCGCCGAGGCCAGCCCGCTGGCGACTTTCTGCACGCTCAACGGGTCAAATGCCAGCGCCCCCGGCAGAAACGCCATCCCCAGATTGAGCCCACCGCTGGCCGAAACCAGATCGTGGATCTCGCCGTCGGGCTCGTTGCGGCCCAGCGCCGGATCGACTTCGATAAAGACGATCTCGGGTACCGGCAGCCCCAGCAGGCGCGCCAGTTCACCACACACCAGCTCGGCCACCAGCACCTTTGGCCCCTGGCCCGCACCACGAAACTTGACGACATACAACCCGCCGTCGTTGGCCTCGATCAGGCCTGGCAGGCTGCCGCCTTCGCGCAGCGGAGCGACGTAACGTGTGGAGGTGACGGTGCGTATCATGCGTGATATGATACCATAGGAATATACTCCCCCCACCCCGGCGTACCGCGCCACCCCACGTGTGGGGGGAGGAGCCAGGGGGAGGGTGAGGAAACTATCACCAATGCCCGAGCTCCCCGAAGTCCAACACGCGGCCGATACGCTGGGTGCACAGATCATTGGCCATACAATTGTGGCGGTGACAAAACTCGATTGGGAGCGCATGGTCGAGACGCCGGATGCCGCGAGTTTTGTGGCGCTGCTGGCCGGGCGTACCGTGCTGGCGGCCGAGCGACGCGCGAAATGGATCCTGCTCACGCTCGACGCGGGTTGGACGCTGGCACTACACCTGCGCATGTCGGGCTTTATCGCGGTCGCGCCGCCTGATGCGGTGCCGGATCGCTATGTGCACCTGGTGCTGCTGATCGATGACGGCCGCCAGGTCTTCTTCCATGATACCCGCAAATTTGGCCGCGCACGGCTGCTCGATACCGCCGGGCGCGCGGCGCTCGGCGCAGCACACGGTCATGAGCCGCTCGCAGACCAGTTTGGCGTCGATGTGCTGGCGGCAGTGCTGCGCGGCCGCAACCGCGCGATCAAGCCGTTGTTGCTCGATCAGACACGAATCGCCGGGCTTGGTAATATCTACGTCGACGAGGCGCTGTGGCGCGCGTGCATCCACCCGCTGACGCCCGCCGCCACACTCGATGCCGCCGCGATCGATGCGCTGCACGCTGCGATCCAGGGCGCGCTGCGCGACGGGCTGCGTAATGGCGGCAGTACGCTGCGCGACTACCGCAATGCGTATGGCGTCAGCGGCGAAAATCAGAACCACTTTGCGGCCTACGGCCGGACGGGCGAGCCGTGCCCGCGCTGTGGCACGCCAATTGCCCGGCTCGTGGTTGGGCAACGCGGCACGCATGTTTGTCCACGGTGTCAGCCCGTGCAGTAATGCGCTACTTGCCGCGCGCCCACGGCTGCCCTATAATCGAACTAAATCAGTACATTATCCCAGTCACGCGCTCGTGCTTATGCTCGGCTGTTGGTGTCCTCATGGCACCGTGCCATTGTTGTTCGCGTCGCTGTGCGCGAGGAGAGAACGATGCGATTTTCCACGCGGACGTTGCCGTATGTGTTGCTCTGTACCCTGCTCGTGTTGCCGATCTGGCAGCACAGCAGCGCGTCCTCCGCACCACGTGATCGTTTTGCCACCCGCCAGGCGGCGCTGGCCGCGCTGCGCGCCGCGACGGGCGGTGCACTCGATGCGGCGGGTGCCGCAACTACCGGATCCGCGACGTTCATCGCGGCGCATGGTGATGCACGGCTACCTGCTACCCCCGCGCTGCCCGGCGTCGCCGGCACCACGGGCACGGCACTCGGCTTTCTTGATACGTACCGCGTGCTGTTTGACGTGGACGATGTGCGTACGCAGCTCGCCGCGCCGCGCAGCGCCCCCGATACGCAACTGGGTTGGATGCACCTGCGCTTTGATCAGCTCCACCGCGGCGTGCCCGTTTTTGGGCGGCAACTGGTTGTTCATCTCGATGGTGGCAATCGGGTGGTGGCGGTCAACGGGCGCTTTGCCGGTGCGATCACGATCGATACCGAGCCGACGCTCACCGCCGCCGATGCTGAGATTCTGGCGGTCGACTATATCATCGCCACCCAGCTTGATATGCTCGAACAGGCGCGTGTCACGCACGAGGTGCTCACCGATCATACACAGCTGATGGTCTATATCGACGCCGGGGGCAAGCCACGGCTCACCTGGCAGGTTTCGGTCTTTACCGAGTCGCCGCTGGGCGTCTGGAAGACATTTGTCAACGCCGGGCGGCCGCGCGTCGAGCATACCTATAACAACGCCGCCGATGCCAAACGGCGGATCACCTACACCGCGCGCAATACCACGCGCCTGCCCGGCCGCCGGGTGATCGATGAGGGTGAACGCGCGAACGACAAGGTGGCGCAGGCGGCGCACGATGGCGCCGGGGAAGTGTACGATTATTTCTTCAACAATTTTAAGCGTGACGGGATCGATGGCCGCGGCAGCCCGATCGTCTCAACGGTTAATTATGGCCGCTCGCAGGAAGATGCCGAGAATGCCGCCTGGATCGGCGAATTGCAGCAAATGATCTATGGCGATGGCGGGCGGATCTTTCGGCCACTCTCGCTTGGTCTCGATGTGGTGGCGCACGAATTGACCCACGGCATCACGGATAATACTGCGCAACTGATCTACGAAAACCAGTCGGGTGCGCTCAACGAGTCATATTCGGATGTGTTTGGCGCGCTGATCGATGATGCAAACTGGACGATGGGCGAGCA
>JAYUYF010000475.1:0-3852 GCA_043752605.1 Roseiflexaceae bacterium | reverse complement strand
GCGCGCCACCGATCCTCCTGTACCTACCCGCGCACAGTTTCGCGCATGCCGGCCGGGGTCATCCAGTGGCTGTACGCGGGGCGCTTGCCACGCACGACATCGTGGAAGATCGCATCGAGCTGCTGGGTGACGGGCCCGATTTTGCCGTTGCCTACCACGTATTTATCCACCGAGCCGACGGCCAGGATCTCGGCGGCGGTGCCGACCATAAAGATCTCGTCCGCCACATACAGCTCGGTGCGATCGACTGAGCGCTCGACAACCGTCAGGCCCAGTTCGCGTTTGGCAAGCTCGATCACTGAGGAGCGCGTGATACTCTCGAGGATCGAATCGGTGCTGCTGGGGGTGACAAGCACGCCATCGCGCATGAGCATCACACAGCTGCCCGGCCCCTCGGCGACCTTGCCATCGGTATTGAGGATCAGCGCAGTGTCGTAGCCATCGATGTGCGCCTCCGCCATCGCGAGGTTGGAGTTGCGGTAATTGGCAATGTTTTTGACGCGCGGCGGCATGACGTTGTCGGAGATTCGGGTATACGATGACACGCACGCGCTGCGCAGCCAGCCCTTACCGAGATGCGAGGGATTGGGCCGGGCGGTGATCGCGATATCGACCGGCTGCGGCTCAAGTGTCGTGCTGCTCTCGAAATTGCCACCACCCTTTGGGTAGCAGTACGGGAAGATGTAAGTATCGCCGCGAACTTCAAGTGCGCGCACCAGATCGGTGATCGCTGCCGTCAGCTCGGCGACGCTGTAGGGCGATGCCTGGCGCATGAGCTTCTGCGAGCGCATCAGGCGCTGCAGGTGGGCATCGAGCTGCCAGATATACAACTCCTCGTGGTCATCGTTCCAGTACGACATGATCCCTTCGAAGATTGCGGTCACGCCCGTCCAGAATGTGCTGGTCAGGTGCACGGTCGCGCTTTCCCACGGCACCCGCTTGCCGTTCCACCACAGATAAGCGGGCGCGCTTTTGTCAAAATCGGGCGAGAACGTCTGCTTATCTTCGGACATCGTAGCACTCCTCAGCATCTCTATTGCGGCCAGTATCCCACGATTGTACTGCAATTTGCTGCGGGGCACGAGTGACAAGTACCAGCCGCCGCGTGCTACAATACCGGGCGTTGTAAAACTGAACACTGTGACAGTAGCACCCAACGCGAGAGGAAACACGCCATGCAATGGGCACTACGGATCATCGGTGGGCTGATGCTGCTTGTGGGTGGAATCTGGATCCTGCAGGGGTTCAATATCCTGCCGGGGTCATTTATGACCGGCCAGCTGATCTGGGCACGTAACGGCGCACTGTTAGGAATCGTTGGCACGCTGCTGCTGTTCTTTGGGTTGCGGCCGCCGCGTGTGCCACGCCAGTAGGCCGAAGATGGCCAGAAAGATTGTGAAATTGTTGACAGCCTCATGCGCGGTGTGCTAGTATACACGGAACCGCGAGTGCTGTCTGGAGGATATGTGGACCGCATTGCGCTTCCACCCGATGTTGTGGTACGCAGGCTACCGCTCTATGCGCGCAGCCTCAGATATTTGCTCGCCGAAGGGACGACGTCGGTGTCGTCGCAGGATCTTGGTGAGCGAATCAATGTCACCGCCGCGCAGATCCGCAAAGACCTGTCGTATTTTGGCGAGTTTGGCAAGCAGGGCATCGGCTATGATGTCGAGAAACTGCTGGGCCAGATCGAAGATATCCTCGGGCTCGACCAGGAGTGGCCGGTGGCACTGGTGGGGATCGGGCATTTGGGCGAAGCAATCGCGCGCTACGAGGGATTTCGGCAGCAGGGCATCCGGATCGCGGCGCTGTTTGACAACAGCCCGGATCGAATCGGCAGCTGGCTCGTCGATCTGCCGGTACACCACATCGATGACCTCAACCGGGTCGTCGCCGAGCAAAAGATCGCGATGGCGATCCTGGCTGTGCCCGCCACCCGCGCGCAGGAAGTGGCCGACCGGCTGGTGGAAGCCGGGGTGCGCGCGCTGCTGAGCTATGCACCGACGGTGCTCCAGTTGCCTGATGGTATCTGGGTGCGTTATATTGACCCGGTCGCGATCCTCCACAGCCTCACCTATTACCTCGCGCGCGCCAATGATGTGCCGGTCGAGTAGAACCGATTGGCAGCCGCACGTGTGACGCC
Organism: Roseiflexaceae bacterium; assembly: GCA_043752605.1. Classification (GTDB taxonomy): domain Bacteria; phylum Chloroflexota; class Chloroflexia; order Chloroflexales; family Roseiflexaceae; genus JAYUYF01. The sequence goes on along the minus strand of JAYUYF010000475.1, from coordinate 1,709 downwards.
GGGGAGTGTTTGTCGCTCGCCGGGCTTTCTGCTATACTCATACCACCAACAGCTGTCGGTGGCTACAGGTCGGTGCGATCGGCGTATCTGGTGTAGCAGCCGCCTACCTGTCTGCCGGGAAGTGGATCGGGCCGCACCGTGCCGCCAGTGACGCTCGTGGGCCATATCGCGCCCGACCTCGACTGCCTGACGGCGCTCTGGATTTTGCGCCGTTTTCGCCACACTGATGCCGTGCTGGCATTTGTGCCGGCGGGTCAGATCTTGCACGGCAACCCTGCCGATAGCGATCCAGCTGTCATCCATTGTGATACCGGCGGTGGCCGCTATGACCACCACCTCCCCGGTGCGCGCGTCTGTGCGGCCGAGCTCGTGCGCCGCGATATTGCGCCGGACGATCGCGCGCTCGCACAAATGGTACGTGTTGTCGATGCACATGATCACGGTACCGCCGAGCGCGAGCCCCCCGTATTCTCCATCTCCACCCTGATATCTGGCTATAATGGATTGTACGCCGACGCGCCCGCCCGGGTAGCGGCACTGATGTTGCCGAATCTTGATGCGTGGTATGCTGCCGAGCAGCGCGCTCAGCGGCAGCAGGCGGCGTTTGCCGATCACATCGCGTTCGAGACGCCGTGGGGCCGCGCAGTCGCGCTCGAGAGCCAGGACGGCATAGCGGCGCGGCTAGCGTACGGAAGCGGCGCGGTGTTGTATCTGTTTCGCGACGGGCGCGGGCATACCGGCATCGCCGCGCGGCCGCAGTCGGAGGTCGACCTCACCGAGGTCTACGCCGCACTGCAGCGTAGCGAGCCCGCTGCCGACTGGTACTTGCACCCAAACCGCCGCCTGCTGCTGTGCGGCACCGACAAAGCACCTGCTGTGCATCCGTCACGGTTGCCGCTCGCGGAGATCATTGCGCTGATCGAGACCGGCGGCTGGTCTGATACGTTGTTTGCCGAGATGGACGGCTGAGAGACCGTATTTCTGGGATGAGAGAGGATCTGCACCATGACCTTGAACACGGACGCAACGCCAACAATACCGCTTGACCCGATCAATGCGGATGCTTTCGCCGTCGAGGCGCACGACCCGGCGTTGCTGATCGAGATGTACCGGCAGATGATGCTCATCCGGCGCTTTGAGGAGAAGTGCCAGGAAATGTACACGCGCGCCAAAATTGGTGGATTTTTGCATCTGTATATTGGCGAAGAGGCAACGGGCGTCGGTGCGATTTCGGTGCTTCAGCCGCACGATCACATTTTTACGCACTACCGTGATCACGGCCACGCGATCGCGCGCGGGCTCGATGTCAACGCACTCATGGCTGAGTTGTTTGGCAAAGTCACCGGCACGAGCAAGGGCCTCGGCGGCTCGATGCACTTTGCGGATGTCAGCAAAAATTTCTGGGGTGGCTATGCGATCGTCGGCAGCCATTTGCAGATTGCTACCGGTGTCGCGCTCTCGATGAAAATGCAAAAGATCGACTCGGTCGTGATGGTCTTTTTTGGCGACGGGGCGACCAACGGTGGTGAATTCTTTGAATCGCTCAATTTTGCCGAGCTGTGGAAGCTGCCGGTGGTATTTATCTGCGAAAACAATCTGTTTGCGATGGGTACACCACTGGCGGTGCATTCATCCGTGACCGATATCTACCGCAAGGCGCACGCCTTCGATATGGCCTCTGAGCAAGTCGATGGCAATGACCCGCTGGT
>JAYUYF010000474.1:0-9314 GCA_043752605.1 Roseiflexaceae bacterium | reverse complement strand
AGCTGATCGTGCCGGTGGCGATCGAAGAGGGATTGCGCTTTGCTATCCGCGAGGGTGGCCGCACCGTTGGCGCGGGCGTCGTCTCGAAGATTCTCTAGTAGACAGTATCTGCCGACAGCGTGGGCGATGATGCACGGGGTAGCTCGGGCACCATCGCCTGCGGTCTGTAGGGCGAATGAGGAACACAATGGCGAAGCAAAAGGTACGGATCCGGCTCAAGGCCTATGACCACAAGATCCTTGACCAATCGGCGCGTCAAATTGTTGAGGCAGCTGAACGGACGGGTGCGCTAGTCGCGGGGCCAGTGCCACTTCCGACGCGAATTGAAAAATTCAGCGTCATTCGGTCACCATTTATCGATAAGAATTCGCAGGAACAGTTTGAAATTCGGACGCACAAGCGACTGATCGATGTGCTCGACCCGAGCCAGCAGACGATCAACGCGCTGATGAAGCTCAACTTGCCAGCTGGCGTCGATATTGAGATAAAGCTGTAATCCGCCGCCTGTCACAACGTTTGGCAGGCTCGTAAACAGCAGCCGCTGCGGCAGGGGCCGTATGCTGTGGAGGTGCTTTTGTGATTAACGGTTTGTTGGGACGCAAAATTGGGATGACCCAGATTTTTGGGCAGACCGGCGAAGTGATCCCGGTGACGGTCATCCAGGTTGGGCCGTGCATTGTCACGCAGATCCGCACTGCGGATCGCGACGGTTACGAGGCGGTACAGATTGGTTTTGAGGAAGTGTCTGCAAAGGCGCTGACAAAACCCGAACGTGGCCATCTGGCGGGTGCGGGTAAATTGTTACGTCATCTGCGCGAGTTTGATGCCGATAGTGTCACCGACCACACGGTCGGCGAAGTCGTCGGTGCCGATTTGTTTAGTACCGGTCAGTTTATTGATGTGACCGGTCATTCGAAGGGTCGCGGCTTCCAGGGCGTTGTGCGGCGTCACGGCTTTAGCGGTGGCCCAAAGACCCACGGTCAGAGCGATCGTCATCGCGCGCCGGGCTCGATTGGTGCTGGTACCACACCCGGCCACGTCTTCAAGAATACGCGTATGGCGGGCCGTATGGGTAACCGTCGTGTGACAGTGCAGAACCTGCGCGTTGTCGAGGTGCTGCTCGAGAAGAACGTTATCCTGGTGCGTGGCTCGGTGCCGGGTTCGCGCAACGGTCTGGTGATGGTTCGCCGGGCTGTTAAAAAGTCGTAGCGTCGCAAGTAGAGGATTGCAATGGAAGCCAAACTATACAATCAATCCGGCGACGAAATCGGCAATATCGCGCTCTCGGAGTATATCTTTGGGATCGAGCCGAATGTCCCGGTGATGCACCAGGCAATGGTGCGCCAGCATGCCAATGCGCGCGCTGGTACGCACAATACACGTGGTCGTGGCGAGGTAAAGGGTAGCACGCGTAAGCTGTTCCGCCAGAAGGGTACCGGTCGCGCACGTCAGGGTAGCGTTCGCGCACCGCACCGCAAAGGTGGTGGCGTTGCACACGGCCCACACCCTCGCGATTATTCGCAGGCGATGCCGCGCAAAATGCGGCGGCTCGCGGTGCGCTCGGCGCTCTCAGTAAAATTTGCATCGAATGAGATTCGCTTTGTCGATACATTTGCGTATGAGCGGCCGCGTACCAAGGATCTGATCGCCAGTCTCAATAGTCTGAATGCGACGGGCAAGACCCTGATCGTACTCGAAGGCAAAAATGAGAACGTGGCGCGCTCGGTGAGTAATCTGCCGAACGTTAAGTCGCTGTACGCAAGCTATGTCAATGTCGTCGACCTGCTAAACCATGAGGTCGTCGTGATGTCGCGCGAGGCGGTTGTAGTGATTGAGGGTTTCCTCGATCGCGCCGAAACGGTCGACGCGGGGGGCGAGGAGTAGCTATGAATGCCTATCAAGTTATCGTTCGCCCGCTGGTAACCGAGAAGAACACGATGCTCATCGAGCAGGGCAAATATTGCTTTGAGATCGATCGACGCGCGTCTAAGCCTCAGGTCAAGGCGGCGATCGAAGAAATCTTCAAGGTGAGTGTCACCGATGTGGCGACAATCAACGTGCGCGGTAAGATGAAGCGCCGTGGTAAAGATAGCGGCTATACCGCCAACTGGAAAAAGGCGATAGTGACGCTGGCAGCCGGTGATCGGATCGAGCTGTTCGAGGGCGTGTAAGGAGCATCAGAATGCCTGTGCGTAAATACAAGCCAACCTCGGCAGGTCGCCGGAATATGTCCGTCTCGACCTTCCAGGAGATTACAAAGAGCGAGCCCGAAAAGTCGCTCCTTGTACCGTTGCGCAAGAGCGGTGGTCGCAACAATCGCGGTCGCATAACGGTTCGCCATCGCGGTGGTGGTACCAAGCGCCATTATCGGTTGATCGATTTCAAGCGTGATAAAGTCGGTATTCCGGCGCGCGTTGCATCGATCGAGTACGACCCAAACCGCAGCGCGCGTATTGCGCTGCTCAATTACACCGATGGTGAGAAGCGCTATATTCTGGCACCGGTCGGCATCAAGGTGGGCGACAACATCATGAGTGGCCCCGAGGCGGATATCCGCGTCGGTAATGCGCTGCCGCTGCGGATTATTCCGCTCGGCACGCAGATCCACAACATCGAGTTGCAGATCGGCAAAGGTGGCGTCATGGTGCGCAGCGCCGGTAATGCGGCGCAGTTGATGGCCAAAGAAGGCACCTATGCAACTCTGCGGCTGCCATCAGGTGAGATGCGGCGCATCCACGTTGAGTGTATGGCGACGATCGGCCAGGTTGGTAATGAGCAGCACCAGAACATTCGGATCGGTAAGGCTGGTCGCAAACGCTGGCTTGGCCGCCGACCGGAAGTGCGCGGTTCGGCAATGAATCCGCGCGATCACCCACACGGTGGTGGCGAAGGCCGCGCGCCACGTGGTATGCCGCCGAAAACGCGCTGGGGTAAACCTGCGCACGGTGTGAAGACACGGCATAATCCGCGAACCGACACGTTTATCGTGCGCCGGCGCGGCGCTAAGCGATAAAGGGGTAGCAGATGTCGCGTTCGTCAAAGAAGGGTCCGTATGTCGATGTGCGCCTGCTGGGGCGCGTCGAGGAGCTCAACCGCTCCAGCGAGAAACGGGTGTTGCGTACCTGGTCACGCGACTCAACGATCTTCCCGCAGATGGTAGGGCACACAATCGCGGTACACGATGGCCGCCGCCACGTGCCGGTCTTTATCTCGGAAAACATGGTTGGTCATAAGATGGGCGAATTTGCGCCCACGCGTCTATTCCGCGGGCATGGCGGCAAAAAAGCCGACAAGCGCGGGAAGATGAAGTAGGTGGAGTGACATGCAAGTAAAAGCCATAACCAAATATGTGCGCATTTCGCCCACCAAAGTGCGGCCAGTCATGGATGTAGTGCGCGGCAAACCGGTCGGTCGGGCGCTGTCGATGCTGCAGTACATGCCGCAGAAAGCTGCTCGCGAGATCGCACGGACGATTGAGTCAGCTGTGGCAAATGCCGAGCACAATTTCGACCTGAACACTGACGTGCTGGTGGTGAAGTTTATCTTCGCCGATGAAGGCCCGGCTTTCAAGCGTATTATGCCACGCGCGCGTGGTAAAGCCGATCGTATTCGCAAGCGCACCACGCACATCACCGTGATCGTCGACAACGGCGAGGAGATCTAAATGGGTCGTAAAGTACATCCGATCGGCTTTCGAGTCGGTTACATCAAAGATTGGCAGTCGAAGTGGTATGCGGGTCGCAATTACACCGACCAGCTTCACGAGGATCTACAACTGCGCACGGTGATCGCTAAAGAGCTTGAAAATGCGGGCGTTGCCCGGATCGAGATTGAGCGCTCAGCGAACAGAATTGAGGTAACGGTTCACACGGCGAAGCCGGGAATCGTGATTGGCAAGCGTGGTCAGAAGGTCGATGAGCTTAAGCTGGCGCTCGAGAAACGCACTGGTAAGAAAATTAAGCTCAACATTCAAGAGATTCATCAGCCTGAGCTTGAAGCGCAACTGGTAGCTGAAAGCATCTCTGAGCAGATCTCGAAGCGTGTCTCGTACAAGCGTGCGATGAAGCAGGCTGTCCAGCGCGCGATGCGCCTGGGCGCGCAGGGTGTCAAGATTAAGTGCTCGGGGCGGCTTGGTGGTGCCGAGATGTCACGTATCGCGATCGAGCGCGATGGCCGAGTGCCGCTACACACGCTGCGCGCTGATATCGATTATGCGATCGTACATGCGCACACAACCTATGGTCGTATTGGTGTCAAGGTCTGGATCTACAAGGGTGAGGTATTTCCCGATGCGTCGGGTAAGCTGATCTCGGTTCAGCCGCTGAACCCGATGCGCTCAGGCGCAACGGACGAGGAAGAAGATCGACCGCGTCGCGGGCGCGGCCGCAACGATAGCCGCGGCGGTGGTGCGTCGGGTGGGCGTGGTGGTCCGGGTGGCGCTGGTGGCGCTGGTGGCGCTGGTGGCGCTGGTGGTCGCGGCGGACGCGGCGGGCGCTGAAAGGAGTACGCTCATGTTGATGCCGAAACGGGTCAAATATCGCAAACAGCAGCGTGGTAACACGCGCGGTATGGCGCATCGTGGTAATGATATCTCGTTTGGTGATTTTGGTCTGATGGCACTCGACCCGGCGTGGGTCACTAGTCGCCAGATCGAAGCCGCCCGCCGCGCGATTTCGCACCACGTCAAGCGTGGTGGCAAAGTCTGGATTCGTGTCTTCCCGGATAAGCCAGTGACGGCCAAGCCGGCTGAGACGCGCATGGGTTCGGGTAAAGGAGCCGTCGACCATTACGTCGCGGTGATTAAGCCCGGTCGTATTATGTTCGAGCTCGGTGGTGTACGCCCCGAGATTGCGATCGAGGCGCTCAACCGTGCCGCACAAAAAATGCCGGTGCGCTGTAAGATTCTCGCACGCGAGGACATCGAGGCAGCTTCAGAGGGTGAAGAGTAGATGAAGACTATAGAACTGCGCGCCCTTGATAACGAGCGGCTCGAAGCGCAAATCAAAGCGTGCTACGAAGAGCTGTTCAACCTGCGTTTTCAGCAGGTAACCGGCCGAATGACAGCAACCGGGCGACCGCAGGTGGTAAAACGCACAATTGCGCGGATTAAAACCATTTTGCGTGAGCGCGAGATAGGGCTGTGACAGGAGTATGACTGTGACCGAAAAGCGCCGTCAGTTTAAAGTTGGCCGCGTGGTGAGCAACAAGATGCAGAAGACAGTGGTCGTGGCGGTTGACTACCTCAAACCACATCGGCTGTATAAGAAAATCATCCGAATTACCAACAAGTTCCACGCGCACGATGACGAAAACACCTGCAACATCGGTGATATGGTACGAATTGGTGAAACTCGTCCGCTCAGCAAAACCAAGCGCTGGGAAGTGGTCGAGGTTATCAAGCGCGGCGAGGAGAGTTAGCGATGGTCCAGCAGCAGACGCGTCTCAAAGTAGCCGATAATACCGGCGCGAAAGAGATTATGTGCATCCGTGTTATGGGTGGCTCGATTGTGCGCGCTGGCTCCGTCGGCGATATTATCGTCGCCTCGGTCAAAGAAGCGACTCCGGGCGGTGCGGTAAAAAAGGGTGAGGTTGTACGCGCGGTGATCGTGCGAACCGCAAAAGAATACGGTCGGGCCGATGGCTCGCACATTCGTTTCGACGATAACGCCGCGGTAATTATCAATAAAGATAATAACCCGCGTGGCACTCGTATCTTTGGGCCGGTTGCCCGCGAGCTTCGCGAGCGGCAGTTTATGAAAATCATCTCGCTGGCACCTGAGGTGCTGTAAGCATTGTGGTGCGGCGTATGTCTGGCTGCATCGGCGGAGGTTCTATGCACATCAAAAGTGGTGATACAGTTCAGATTATCGCCGGGAAGGATCGGGGCAAACGCGGAAAGATCCGTGAGTCGCGCCCGAAGGATAACCGGGTGGTCATTGAGGGGCTGAACATGGTCAAGCGCCATATGAAGGCGCGTGGCCCGGGCAAGCCCGGCGGGATCATCGAGATGGAGGCGGCTATCCACGCCTCGAATGTAATGCTGGTGTGCGAGGCTTGCGGCTATGCCGTACGCACGGGACACCGCTTTCTCGAGACGACGGATGTTCATGGCCGCGCGCGGAAGGTGCGCTTTTGCAAGCGCTGTGATGCGGTGATCGATAAAGAGTGATGCCTGATAGCATCAGAACAAGGCCGGAGCTTCGCACTCGATGCTCCAAGCCCTTGAGGAGTGGATAATGAAGACCCGGCTACAGGAAAAGTATCAGACCGAGGTTGCACCGGCGCTGATACAGGAGTTCTCGTTCATGACGCCGATGCAGGCACCGCGCCTGGTGAAGGTTGTGGTCAACATTGGGCTCGGTGAGGCGGTTTCCAATTCGAAGGTGATTGAAGCAGCACTCGGCGATCTGACGAAGATCGTAGGACAGAAACCAGTTGTGACGCGCGCAAAGAAATCGGTTGCGACGTTCAAACTGCGTGAAGGTATGCCGATCGGTGCGATGGTAACACTTCGCGGCGATCGTATGTATGAGTTGCTGGATCGCTTGATCAACGTTGCACTTCCGCGCATCCGTGACTTTCGCGGCATTAGCCGTCGGTCATTCGATGGCCGTGGGAATTATAGCCTCGGGTTGCGTGAGCAGATTATGTTCCCCGAGATCGAATACGACAAAGTCGATAAACTGCGCGGTCTTGAACTCGCCGTAGTGACGACTGCACCGGATGATGAGCAGGGCTATGCGCTGTTGAAGCGCCTTGGAATGCCGTTTCGCGATTAGTACGGGCCAGGAGCGACAGGCGCTCACCAGCCCGGCAGTTTCAAGGAGTCGAACTTGGCGAAGACATCGTTGATCGTAAAAGCACAACGCACGCCGAAATATGTGGTGCGTGGCTACAATCGCTGTAAGGTCTGCGGCCGGTCGCGCAGTTACATGCGCAAGTTTGGTATGTGCCGCATTTGCTTCCGCGAGCTAGCGCTCAAAGGCATGATCCCCGGCGTGACGAAGTCGAGCTGGTGATGTTCGCCCACCGGAAGAGGCAGCGGAGAACGTTCGCGCTTCGAGTTGGCAACTGAGGAGGAACGCTTTGAGCGTCAGTGATCCTATTGCAGATATGTTGACCCGCATCCGTAATGCGTGCATGGCACGCCACACGACGGTGCAGGTTCCCGCCTCGAAGATGAAAGTCGCAATTGCGCGCATCTTGAAGAGTGAGGGATTCGTTCAGGATTTTGAGATTCAGGCGGGGGAGCCGCGCGAGACGATCGTGTTGACTCTGAAATATACGACCGACCGACGACCAGTGATCACTGGTTTGAAGCGCGTAAGTAAGCCTGGTCTGCGGATCTATAGCGGTCGTACCGAAATCCCACGCGTACGTGGTGGTCTCGGGTTGAGCATTCTCTCGACGCCGAAGGGTGTGATGGCGGGCCACGAGGCCTGGCAGCAACACGTCGGTGGCGAAGTGCTGTGCTACGTCTGGTAGCGGGGAGGAAACGATGTCACGTATTGGTCGTAAACCAATCCCCGTCCCGAAGGGCGTTGATGTGCAGATCAGCGAAACAAACCTTGCGACGGTAAAAGGCCCAAAGGGCCAACTTATGCAGCAACTGCCAGCAGTGATCGTGATTCGTCGCGAGGATGACACGTTGCACATCGAGCGGCCATCCGACTCGAAAGATCATCGCTCGCTTCACGGTCTGACGCGCACTCTGGTGGCCAATATGGTTACTGGTGTGACGACCGGCTTCACTGAGACGCTCGAGATCCTCGGTGTCGGTTTCCGCGCCTCACGCGAGGGCAAGAATGTCGTCCTGCAGGTCGGCTTCTCGCACCCGGTTCGTGTTACACCGCCAGAAGGTATTGCGTTCGAGGTCTTTGACCGTAAGAGCGCAAGTGAGCCACAACAGGTGGTGGTGCGCGGGATCGATAAGCAACTCGTCGGCGAAGAAGCCGCGAAGATGCGTGCGGTGCGGCCGCCCGAGCCATATAAAGGCTACGGTATCAAGTATCAGGGCGAGCGCGTTCGCCGCAAGGCCGGCAAGACCGGCAAGACGAAGTAGGAGAGCGGCGATGGCTAAACGTACAACACGCGAGCTTCGGCTGCGCCGCCATCGGCGTGTGCGGCGGCGGGTGGGTGGCACCACGGCGCGCCCACGTCTGGCGGTGTTTCGTAGCAATATTCATATCTACGCTCAAGTGATCGATGACACGACTGGTCGGACGTTGGCGGCGGCGTCATCGCTCGATAAGCAGATCGCCGAGGCGGTTGCGGGAAAGACTAAGACCGAGCGTGCACAGGCAGTTGGCCAGGCGGTGGCCGAGCGCGCAAAAGCTGCTGGTATCGATAGCGTTGTCTTCGATCGCGGTGGCTTCAAGTACCACGGGCGCGTTCGTGCGCTGGCTGATGCTGCGCGCGAAGCCGGCCTCGGCTTCTGATACTTACGGAGGGATTGTGGCAAATAAACATATTTCTGCCGACGATCTGGAGCTCGAGGAGCGCGTCGTACAGATCAACCGTGTATCGAAGGTTGTGAAGGGCGGTCGCCGCTTCAGCTTTAGCACGGTGGTCGTCGTCGGTGATGGCAAGGGCCACGTTGGCGTCGGTATGGGGAAGGCGGGCGAAGTGCCCGAGGCGATCCGCAAGGGCGTCGAGGCGGCGAAGAAGAATCTGATCCGCGTACCGCTTGCCGGTACGACGATCCCACACGAAGTGCAGACGAGCTATTCGGCATCGAAGGTACGCCTGCTGCCGGCTGCTCCTGGTACTGGTGTTATCGCTGGCCGTGGTGTACGCCCGGTCGTCGAGGCGGCGGGTATCAAAGACCTGCTCTCGAAGCGTTATGGCAGCAATAATCCGGTCAACGTGGTAAAAGCGACGTTCGAGGCGTTGAGTGAGTTAACCTCGCTCGAAACCCAGGCCCGCATGCGTGGTATGACCCCACGCGAGCTGAACCTGCGCCGCATGCGCCGCGAAACCACACCACAGCAGGAGGCCTGATCGTGGCAAAGCTGCTTATTACCTATAAGAAGAGTGGGATTGGCTATAGCCAGCGTCAGAAAGAGACCGTACGGTCGCTTGGTCTGCGCAAGCTGAATAGTCAGGCAATCCACGATGATACAGCCGCGATTCGCGGAATGGTCTTCGCGGTTCGTCACCTTGTGACGTCCGAAGAAGTCGCAGATGATGCGGTGATCCCGAAACCACGCGCGACGGTTCGCCCGCGCGTGATCTCGACACCCGGCAATACCGAAGCGCGCCCGTCGTTTGCTCCGGCGCTGCTCGCAGCTGCCGATGAACCAGCCGTTGCGGAG
>JAYUYF010000473.1:0-9322 GCA_043752605.1 Roseiflexaceae bacterium | reverse complement strand
CACGAATGCTTCGCCCCTACGGGATCATCCCACGCCGCCCCTACGGGATCATCCCACGCCGTCCCTACGGGATCATTCCGCGCGCCATCGCCGCATCCGCCCGCGCCCCAATGCGCTCGAAGATCGGCAGCGCCTCGCTGAGCGCGGCCTCACGCACCGCCATGGACTCCGGGCGCACATTCTGCGCGATCGCCAGCAACGTGCGCGCCACCTCATACGGGGTATTGGCCTCGCGCAGCAGCGCCAGGCTCTGCGCGAGCTCGACACGCGCGGCGCCGGGTGCGCCACTGGCCACCAGCACCGCCGCAAGGGTACGCCGCGTGATGCCCTCTTCGGCGCGCGCTTCGAGCTTCGCCGCACTGTCGAGCGAGCGCACACACGCCGCGCGCGCCGCCTCCAGCTCGCCACGCCGCAGGTGCAATTCGGCGGTGTAGCGCTCGAGTTCAGGCAAGAACTCCTCGGCACCCACCTGCGCAAACAGCCGGGCGCTCTGTTCGAGGTGCTCGGCACCACCCGCGAGATCATCGCTGGCGATCTGCGCCGCGCCCAGGTTCATGTGCAATACCCCCGCCGCATAGGCCGAACCCAGCCGCTCGAAGATCGCCAGCCCCTGTGCGAACTGCTCGCGCGCCGCGTCATAGCGCCCTTGCAGGCGGTAGAGATCGCCGAGGTTGTTGGCATTGACGGCCTGACCGTACACATCGCCGATCATCTGGTTGAGCTGCTGCGCGGCAGCATAATGCTGGGCGGCGTCATCGAGCTGGCCGAGCTCGTAGCAGGTGTTGGCCAGGTCGTTGTTGGCCATCGCCATACCCGCCAGCGACTGCGCCGCGCTGAAGAGCGCCAGGCTCTGTTGCACCAGCGCAAACGCGTCGGCGTTATCGCCCAGGCTGCGTTTTGCGCCACCGAGCAGCATCAGTGCGTGCGCCTGGTCGGTCGGGCGGCCGAGGGTCGTAGCCAGCTGCCGGGCGCGTTCGCTCCACTCGATCGCCTGTTGATAGCGCCCCTGCCGGCGATGCAGACCGGCACCGAGCAACAAACAGCCCACCGTCTCGCCGCTGCGCAGCGCCGGGTCGATCGCCAGACCACGCTCGACCCAGGCAAACGCGGTATCAAACTCGGCACGTTTTTCGTAGACGCGTGCGATCTGATGGTGCAGCCGCACCAGATCATCGGCGGATACCGGGTTGGCACGCAGCCGTTCGAGCGCGGCGCTATAGTGCATCAGCGCCGGATCATATTCGCCAAGCAACGCATGCACCGTACCGAGCCGCTCGTCGATCTCGGCGCGCAACGCCGCCGGTGCCTCAGCCCGCGCGGCGGTCTCGGCGGCGCGCGTCAGCAGCGCGATCGCCTCGCCATTGGCATAGCGGTCTTGCGCCTGGCGGCCCGCACGCAGATGGTAATCAAACGCGCGCGGCCAGTCTTCGGCCAGCAACGCGTGGCGTGCCAGCAGCCCGAGCTGATCTGCCACCCGGCTGCCGAGCAAGCGTTCGATCGTGGCACCCACCCGGCGGTGTAGATCGCGGCGGCGCGCGTACAGGATCGATTCGTAAGCCACATCGCGCGTCAGCGCGTGCTTGAACAGATACACCAGCGCGGCCAGGCCGGTGCTCGTCAGCGGCCGATCCTCTTCGATAAGATCATCGTGGATCAGCACCGCCAGCAGCGCATCGAGCCGTTCGCGGCGCGTCAGCACCTCATCCAGCACGTCGTGGTCGAAGCGCCGCCCGATCACGGCTGCGGTCTGCACGACATCACGCGCCGGATCGGCCAGCCGGTCAAGCCGGGCGGTGATCACACCTTCGATGCTGCCGGGAATACTCAGCTCGGTGAGCGGGCGCGTGAGGTGCCAGCCGCCAGCCGCGCGCGCGAGCGTACCATCATCGACGAGCGTACGCACGACCTCTTCGATAAAAAACGGATTGCCACGCGTGTGTTCGGCCAGCGCATCCAGCCCGGGCGGTGGCGCATCGTCCAGCAGTCGATCAAACAGCGCGCTGCTCTCGCGCTCGCTTAGCTCGCCAAGCGCCAGCGGCGTGGTATGTGGCAGCTCAAGCCACGGCGTATCAAGCGGCGTATCGCTGCGGTAGCAGAGCAGCAACAGCAATGGTGCACCGCTGATCGCACGCGTCAGCCGGGCGATCAACTCACGCGACGAGGCATCGCCCCACTGGAGATCATCAAAGATCAACATCAGCGGATCGCGACGTGTCTCGGCCAACAACATCTGCTCGATCATACCGTGCGCCCGATCGCGGCGCTGTCCAGCATCGAGCGCGGCCGTGATCGGCGTGGCGGGCATCGGGATGCCCACGATATCGCCCAGCAGTGGCGCAAAACGCACCAGCGTGGGAGCCAGCCGCACCACGGCCTGTTCGAGCCGCACGGTGGCCTGCGCACTATCGTCCGTCTCACGGAGATCAAATACCTGCGCCAGCAGCGGCCGGATCGCGGCGTACGGCACGTTTTGCGCGTAACCCTGGCTCTCGACGATAAACGGAAAGAACGGCGGCAGCGCATCATCCGTTTGCATCGAGCGCAGCACCATTGTGTGCAACAGCTCCTCGACGAGCCGCGACTTGCCGACGCCCGCCGCACCGCTGAGCGCAACTACCGCGCCCTGCCCGCGCAACGCCGCGCGCGCCACCGTCAGGAGGGTGCTGAGCTCTGCGGTGCGGCCGACGATTGGCACGCGCTGGGTCGCGGCGCGCGCGGCCGACATGTCCAACACGCGCACGACCTCGGCGAGCGGCACGGGCTCTGGCACGCCCTTGAGCAACGCGGGCGGCAGATCGCGCAGTTCCACCCGGTCTGCTACTGCGCGCCGTGTGCTCGGCGAAATGACAATTGCCCCCATCTGCGCGGCCGACATCAGCCGGGCCGCAAGGTTGACGGGCGAACCCATCACAGTGTATTCGTGGCGGCGTGGCGAGCCCACCCGCCCGGCAAACACCACGCCGGTATTGATCCCGACGCGCTGCTCGAGCGGCCCGCTCAACGCAACCAGCCGCCGCGTCGCCGGGCCGAGCAGATCCAGGATCTCGGCATTCGCCTCGGCGAGTGCGCCGCGCAGCTCGGCCGCACAGCGCACCGCGCGCTGCGGATCATCTTCGTGGGTGACCGGTGCACCAAACAACGCCATGAGCTTATCGCCACGGGTGTACATATCGACCTTATTGACGATCCCGCCGTAGCGATGCACCACGTCCTGCGCGCGCCGGTAATAGGCGTTGAACGCGTGCGCCGCGCGATCGCTCTCTTCGCCGAGCAGCGCCAGCACCTGATTAAACGGTGCGACATTGGCAAACAGCACGCTGACGGTGCGAAACTCGCCGAGCTCGCCACCCTGATCGAGATAGCGCGCGGGCAACTGGCGCGGCAGATACGGACGCAGCGCAGCCAGGCGTTGTGCCAGCCACGAAGCCTCGAGCAGATCTTCGCCCGCAGCCGGCAGCGCGCGTAGATCGGCGGCCGTGGCCAGCGCACCCTGCGGCACCGCGTGCAGTACAGCAAAACCGCCTGTGCGCGGCACCGTACTGATTTCGCCGAGTAACGCCCGCGTGGCGCGCGAGACCACCACTTCGCCCGGCTCCGCGATCTCCTGCGCTTCGGCAACATAATTGATATTGCGCCCGGTAATCACCAGCTCGATATGATTGAGATCACCCACCTGTGCGGCAAAGACCTGCCCACTGTGGACACCGACGCGTAGTTGCAGCGGGAACGCACCCAGCGGTGTTTCGAGCACCGCAAACTCGGCCATGCGCTCCTGCATCGCCAGCGCCGAGCGCGCTGCCAGAAGTGCGTGCGCCTCGCCAAGCTGTGTCGCATCGAAGAATGCCGTCAGTGCATCGCCGCCAAACTTGAGCAGGCTGCCCGCATAGCGATGCACCTCTTCGAGCAACGCACCAAACAGCCGATTGATCACCGCCGAGATTTCTTCGGCACCCTGTTTGCCAAGCACGCTGAGCGCGCCCGAGAGCGCGGTGAAACCTGAAAGATCGGCAAAAAGCACGCTGCCGTCCCAGTATGCACCACGGACACGACCAGGGGCAGGATCATCGAGTTGCTCACGCACCAGCGGTGCCGGGATGTACGAGGCCACCGCGCGCAACTCATCACGCAGCATGACACACAGCGCAGCTATACGCGCCGCAGGCAGCATGATGCCCGCAGACAACGCAGCGCGCTCGGCTTCGCTGAGATATGGGGCCAGTTCATCGGCCAGATCGGGCAAACGCGCAGTCGTCAACATCTCTCGCTCGGTAGCCCCGTGCTGTGGTGAACAACACCCGTCAGACGCACCAGTTATGGCTCGGCCACGTACGAATCGGCGCGTTCGACGATCACCTCGTAGCCATCTGCGCGCGTGCGCAGGCGAATATGGTACGACGAATCGGCAAGCGCACGCGCACGGATGGTCGTATCGATCTGCGCACGGATCGCAGACCACAGCCCCGCCTCGCCCGCATAATAGCGCTGGATCAGCTCGGATAGCTGTGGATCAGCATGCCAGCGTTCCATACTCAGACCCTCCTAATACGCATGTATATCATACCACAACAGACCACTTGACAACCTGTGCTATACTACAAAAGCGAGCGTGATGTCGCCAAGGCATCCTCCCAAGTTGTCGTTCGCCATTGTACCCCGTATCAGCGCACACGAGCTTCTGCTTCCCGAGCCATCGCATGCGGTGATCGATATACAGCATGGTGCATTTGCGAACGCCGGGATCATCCGCAGCCGGCTGCCCGAACATTGCGCACCAGCGCACGACCGGCAGCGGAGTGGAGCACAACGAATGGCGTCTGAATAAAATTCGAACAGTCCGCAGTAGAACCGACGACACGCAGACAACCGAATAAGCGGTTGGTGCGGGATGCACCACAAGGAGCCAGATGTGCCACGAATGCGCGTGAAACACAATCACGGCATCGCCTCAGCCGAAGTAGCAGAGGCGACCGAGACACGCGAGCGGCCGTTGCAGAACAATGCGGCCGAACTCGACACCAAGACACTCAATGATCTCCGCGAGATGGCAAAGACCAGCGGGATCGCGGGTGTCACCACCCTCAAGAAGCAGGATCTTATTCTCAAAATCATCCAGGTACAGACCGAAGAGGCGGGCCACAGCCTCAGCGATGGTGTACTCGACATCGTTTCCGATGGGTTCGGCTTTTTGCGTAGTAATCGCATGTTGCCCGGACCAGACGATGTCTATGTCTCGCAGTCGCAGATCCGGCGCTTCGGCCTGCGCACCGGCGACCGAATCTGGGGCCAGATCCGGCCGCCAAAAGAGAGTGAGCGGTATCACTCGCTGTTACGCGTCGAGTTGATCAACGGTGTGGATCCGGAGACCGCGCGGCGGCGGCCATCATTTGACCAGCTGACGCCGATCTTCCCAGACGAGCAGATGATGCTCGAGACCGAGCCAAACCTGCTGGCGACACGGGTTGTCGATCTGGTCGCGCCAATCGGTAAAGGCCAGCGCGGGTTGATCGTTTCGCCGCCCAAAGCCGGCAAGACGCTGCTGCTCAAGGCGATCGCCAATGGTATCGCGATCAACCATCCCGACTCGCACCTGATGGTGCTCCTGATCGGCGAACGGCCCGAGGAAGTCACCGACATGAAGCGCTCGGTGAAGGGCGATGTCATTTCCTCGACGTTTGATGAGCCAGTGGAAGACCACACCAAAGTCGCCGAGATGACGCTCGAACGCGCCAAACGGCTGGTTGAGGGTGGGCAGGACGTCATCATCCTGATGGACTCGATCACGCGGCTTGCGCGCGCCTACAACCTCGATATGCCACCGAGCGGTCGTACGCTCTCGGGTGGTATTGACCCGGTGGCGCTCTACCCGCCGAAGCGCTTCTTTGGTGCGGCGCGCAACATCGAGCACGGCGGCAGCCTGACGATCATCGCCACCTGCCTTGTCGATACCGGCTCGCGCATGGACGATGTGATCTACGAAGAATTCAAGGGTACGGGCAACATGGAGCTGCATCTCGACCGTAAACTGGCTGAGAAGCGTGTCTTCCCCGCGATCGATATCACGCGCTCGGGCACGCGCCGCGAGGAACTGCTGCTCACGCCGGACGCGCTACGCCAGGTGTGGACGCTGCGCCGCATGGTGAGTATGCTCGGCGAGAACGAAGGCACCGAACTGGTGCTGACCCGTATGTCCAAAACGCGCAGCAACCCCGAGTTCCTCGCCACGCTCACCAAGGGCGGGCAACCATAGGATTGGGGTGCGGGGTGTAGGGGCGCGATGCGCCCCTACACCCCGCGCGGTGTCACGCCGTGGCCCGCCACAATGTGGCCGAGGTCGATCGTCTCACCGTTGTAGCGCATACCGCCAGTAAGCGGCTCGTCTGCCAGGAACAGCGGCGTATCGAGATCGACAAAGCGGAAGCCGCCCTGGCCAGCCGCAAAGCACGCCGACATCGTCATCGCCAGCGACGACTCGACCATGCCACCGATCATCAGCCCGAGGCCACCCGCACGCGCCACCGCCGCGATATCGAGTGCCTCGACCACACCACCCTTCATCAATTTGATATTGATATAATTGACGATCCGATCAGCGGCGAGGCGCAGCACATCGGCCGCACTGGCGGCGCTCTCATCTGCGGCGGTTGGCGCACCACTGAGGCGCGTCAGTTCACGCAGGCCGTGGAGCTCGTCCTTGCCCACTGGCTGCTCGAGCAACGCGGGCACAATGCCTCGCGCGTGCAGCAGCGACATCAACTGCATGGCATCATCGGGTGTCATGCCGCCGTTACCATCGAGGATCAGCGGCGCGCCGGGGGCCGCAGCGACGATCGCGGCAACACGCTCGACATCCTCGGGTACACTCGCACCACCGACCTTGACCTTGATCATCGTGATGCCACGCGCGCGAATGTTGCGCGCTGCCACAGCCGCCTGTTCGACGGTGCCGGTGGTGACGGTCATGTCGGTGATCAGCGTTGTACCCGCGCCGCCAAAGAACACCCACAATGGCATACGCTGCGCACGCGTGAGCGCATCGAGCACGGCAGTCTCCACCGCGCAGCGCGCGCTGCCGACCGCGTGTGCAGCGCGCAATGCCGCAGCGATCGGGCGCCACTCGCGGGCATCCGCGCCTTCGAGCGCGCTGCGTGCGGCGTGGATCGCTGCGCGCGCCATGGCCTGTGTCTCGCCATTGAACGCAGCGAAGGGCGCGGCCTCACCGTAGCCACGTGTGCCGTCGGCGAGTTCAACCGTGACGAGCAGGTTCTGCGCGAGATCCTGCGCGCCACCGGCGATGCCAAAGGGCTCGTTGAGCGCGATGTTCAGATCCTCGACGGCGAGGCTGCGGATAGTCAGCGGCGACATGCGGTGCTCCCAGGATATGCGGTTGATGGCGACCAGTATACCGCATGGGCGTGGGCGGCGCGGGCGCCCGCCCGTACAGTTGCGCCGCGCGCCCGCCCGATGTATGATCGCGGCGGTGGGTTGCAGTGACAAGAGCGAGGACGCTGATGCCAAAGATGTTATTTGTCTGGGGCGGCTGGGAAGGCCACGAGCCAAAGCAATGCGTGGATATCTTTGCGCCATTGTTGCGCGAGGCAGGCTACGAGGTCGATATCTCGGATACACTCGATAGCTATCTCGACCGCGAGAAATTGCACAGCTACGACCTGATATCGCAGGTCTTCACGATGAGCACCATCACGCGCGAGCAAGAGGCCGGGCTGCTCGAAGCGGTGCGCAGCGGTGTGGGCTACGCGGGCTGGCACGGCGGGATGGCTGATGCGTTCCGCAACAATACCGAATACCAGTTCATGGTCGGTGGGCAATGGGTGGCGCATCCGGGCAACATTATTGATTACACCGTGCAGATCCGCGATCATGACCACCCGATCACGACCGGGTTGAGCGATTTTGCGATGCATTCCGAGCAGTATTATTTGCACACCGATCCGGGCAATCAGACGCTGGCGACGACGACGTTCACGGGTGAGCACTGCGCCTGGGTTGCGGGTACCGTCATGCCGGTGACGTGGACGCGCGCATGGGGTGCTGGTAAGGTGGCCTATTGTTCGTGCGGCCACGTAGCGCGCGATTTTGATGTCATCGAGGCGCGCGAGATGGTGCGCCGCTGCTTGATCTGGGCGACGAGATGATAAGACGCAAGTTGTTGCGTCTCTACAGGTAGGAGAATTGGCATGACCGTCCGACCAGTCAATATCGGCATCATCGGTACCGGCAATATCAGCGGGATCTATCTTGAAAACGGCAAGGTGTTTGATGCGCTGAACATCACCACTGTTGCCGATATCGATCTGAGCAAAGCGCAAGCGCAAGCAGAAAAGTATGGCGTGGCAAAGGCCTGCACGCCGGATGAGTTGCTGGCCGACCCATCCGTCGAGGCGGTGATCAACCTGACAATCCCGGCCGCACACGGCGATGTGGCGCTCGATGCACTGCGCGCGGGGAAGCACGTGTACAACGAAAAGCCGCTGGCCGTCACGCGTGGGCAAGCGCGCGAAATGCTCGATCTCGCGGGCAGCAAAGGGTTGCGCATCGGCTGTGCGCCGGACACGTTTCTGGGTGGTGGGCTACAAACCTGCCGCAAGCTGATCGACGATGGCTGGATCGGTACTCCAGTGGCAGCCACGGCCTTTATGATGAGCCACGGCCCTGAGAGTTGGCACCCCAACCCGACGTTTTTTTACCAGCCGGGTGCCGGCCCGATGTTTGACATGGGTCCATATTACCTGACGGCCTTCATCCATCTGCTTGGCCCCGTGCGCCGCGTGACGGGCTCGGCCCAGGTGAGTTTTGCCGAGCGCACGGTGACCAATCACTGGAACTACGGCGACAAAATTGCCGTCAACACGCCCACGCATGTGGCGGGGATACTGGATTTTCACAGCGGCCCGGTGGCGACGATCATCACCAGCTTTGATGTCTGGTACGGCAATCTGCCGCGGATCGAGATCTACGGCAGCGAAGGCACGCTCAGCGTCCCGGATCCAAATACCTTCAACGGCCCGGTGCGCGTGCGGCGAGCGGGCGAGGACGCGTGGCACGATGTGGGGCTGACGCACGGCTTTGCCGAAGACAGCCGCGGCATCGGCCTCGCCGACATGTGCCAGGCGATCAGCAGCGGGCGGCCGCATCGGGCATCGGGCGAGCTGGCCTACCATGTGCTCGATCTCATGCACGCATTCCACGATGCATCACGCGAGGATCGCCACATCGAATTGCAGAGCACCTGCGAGCGCCCGGCTGCCCTGCCGCTGGGTCTCGGCGCGCGGGCGGTGGACGCGTAATCGGTGTCGGACGTTGG
>JAYUYF010000472.1:0-3872 GCA_043752605.1 Roseiflexaceae bacterium | reverse complement strand
GCGTAGGAGGGGCGCATCGCGATGCGCCCCTCCTACGCCACCGGTGTCACAAAGTTAAACGTACTGCCCTGATCAAGAATGCTCTCGACCCAGATCTGGCCACCGTGCAATTTGATCAGCGCGCGCACGAGCACGAGACCGAGACCAGTGCCGCCCGCTTCGGTTTTGAGCACATTCTCGGTACGATAGAAACGCTCAAAGATCTTGTCGAGCTCGGCGCGCGCCACGCCCACACCGGTATCCTGAATCGCGATGCAGACATAGCGCCCGCTGCGCAATCCTTCGCGGATTTGCGCGGGGATAATCGGCGAGTCGGAAGCCACCTCGTAGGCGCGCACCGTAATCTTCCCCGCGCGCGGCGTATACTTCACGGCATTCGACATCAGATGGCTCAAAATCTCGCCAAAATATTTCTGATCGGCACGCACCAGCGGCAGGCCGGGCGGCAACTGGAGCGCAAACTCCTGCGCGCGCTCGACGATCCGTGGCTGGTGTTCGAGCAGCACCGAGCTAATCGCCTCAGCGACGTGCAGCGGCCGTAATTCAAGATCCACACTGCCGGTCTCAAATTTGGTAATATTGAGCAGGTCGTTGATGATCGCGATCATCTTCTCGGCGTTGCTCTGGATGATACTGAGAAATTCCTTCTGCGTATCCGTCACCGGGCCAAGGCTGCCCATCAACATCAGCTGGGTGAAACCCTTGATTGAGGTCATTGGTGTGCGTAATTCGTGGCTGACGGTGCCGATAAATTCGTTTTTGAGCCGCTCGGACTCAACCTCGCGCGTGATATCGCGCACAACCGCCAGCGCGCCCATTGGCGCATTCCAATCGGATGAAAGCACCGAATTGAGCGTCAGGATCACCGTTCGCACGCCGATCTGGAAGGTCATTGTATAGATCGCGGGCTCTTTGTCGCTCAGCGCACCTTCAATGATGCGGCGCACCGGGATTTCCTCCGAGCGGCGACCGAGCAGCCGGTTGATCAGCTCGGGCATATTCCAGATCAGTAAATCCTCGAGCGACCGTTCGAGCACATCGCCCGCCGCCGGATTGACGGTCATGATGCTGCCGAGTTCATTACAAACGATCACGCCGTCCGAGAGGCTCTGCAAGATCGCATTGCTGCGGCTCAGTTCGCTCTCGCGTACCTGTTGCATCTCATAGCGCCGCATCAGATCGTGCTCGACCTGTTTGTACAGCAAGGCGTTCGAGATACCGGTGGCCAGTTGCGTCGCCGCCGCTTCGAGCAAACGCAGGTGCGCCTCGCTAAACCAGCCGGTGCGGTCGTGCGAGAGTACGATCACACCCTGCACTTCGAGCTGCGTCACCAGCGGCACGGCGATCAGCGAGCCACTCGTCTTACGGGTAATCTCAGCATCGGGCAGATCGACCCAGCGCGGATCAAGTGTCACATCGGGTATCAGCGCGGTTTTGCCGTGCTGCGCGACCCAACCGACGACACCCATGCCGATCGGGAAGCGCGTGAAACCCACCGGGCCACCACCCAGCACCGCGCGATCAACGATCTGATCGGTCTCGCGGTCTACCAGCATAATCGATCCGTGCCGCACTCCCACCAACTCGGCGAGCAGCGCCAGCGAACTTTCGAGCAGTGCCTTTTCATCAAGCGTGCTGCCGATCTCGCGCGCAATTGTATTGAGCGTCTCGGCGGTATCGCGTTCGATCTGGAGCTGGCGTGTGCGCGCTTCGATCCGCTCTTCGAGCGCTGCGTTGAACTGCCGCACCTCGGCATACAGCCGCGCATTCTCCATAGCGATCGCCGTTTGCCCGGCAGCCGAGCGCACAAAATCCTGTTCGGCGCGCGCGTAGACCAGCTGCGTATCAGCCGCCTGCAACGCGATCACACCGATCACGACACCCTGTACGCGCAATGGCACGGCCAGCACTGTCGCGCCGGGCAAACGCCAATTGTTGATCGGCACGTCGTGCGTCGATTGCGACGAATAGATTTCGCCGTCACGGTAGGTACGCGCCAGCAGATCATCCGGGTCGTCAAAGCTGATCAGGGTCAGCAGCCTACGGTCATCCGGGTAGCGAAACGCAACCGGCTCAAGCTCGCGCACATCACTTTCGCCCAGCCAGAAGCCGACCGCGATCAGATCCAGCGTCACATGCAGACACGTGCAGAGTGCCAGTGCCTGCGCATCGGGATCAAACGTGGCCGAGAGCTCCTGGCCCAGATCATTGAGCCGCGAGACGTGCAGCGTCGTGCGCTCGGTCTCTTCGGCGGTCTGGGTGAGATTCTCGACGAGCAGCCGCATATCTGCCAGCTCGCGCGCGACATTCTTTGCCGAGGTGACCCAGGCGCGCGTGATATCGAGCGTGAGCGTATCCATCGTCTCGGCAAACGCAGCGCGCAACGGCTCGCGCTCGTCGCGTGGGAGGGCATCGATCGCACCAGCGGCGGCGCGCCGCAGGACGATCAGCAACTCGAGATAGCCAAGCAGGCCATCGTCACCCGGCGCCGCACGCAGCGCACGCAGCAGCCGCAGACTCTCGGCAAGCGGCGCAGGATCGCCATCCGTCGCTGCGATCAGGCCATCGTAGATCGCGGTGAGCAACAGCGTTTGCTCGGCACCCGCGAGGGTCTGCGCCGAGACATCGGCGGCAGCAAGCCAGGCGGGCAAGAGCTGCGTGCGCTGCGTTGCCAGCCAGTGTGTCAGCGAAGCGACGCCGATCACGGTCGCACCGTGCGCAGCACCAGCGCAGTGGCATCGTCGGTGGTCTTGCCGTGAAGATCGAGCATCTGATCGGCCAGCACCTGTGGCGCTGCGTGCAGCTGCACGGCTGGATCCTGGGCAAATTTGGCTATTATGCCATCGCTGTAGAGCACAAACGTATCGCCGACATCATAGATGTAGCGCATTTCAAGCAACGATGGCAAACGGTACCCCAGGATGCCATTGCGCGAGATTGGATGGATTGGCTGGCGCGAAACGACGTGGATACCGATATTGCCCAGGCCGCAAAAGGTGGCGACCGTCGCCGCCGTCTCGATCCGCAACAAACCAACGACCGCGCCGCGCGTGGCGGTGAGCGCCGTGTGTGCCTGCTGCAGCATCTCGGTGAGTGGCAACTGCGGGCGTGCCAGAAAGACATCATAGGCAGCACGGGCGGCACGCTCGGCCTCGACACCACCACCCAGCCCGTCGATCACGGCGGCGAGGATGCGGCCGGGCTGGTACTCGTGGACGAGATAGATATCGCCCGAGATCTCCTGCCCCGCCTTTGGCCGCAGGGCCGCGCCCCAGACTATGCTCACAGATGACTCCTGGCGACATACGACGCCCAGTGCGCCAGACCTTGTGTTCCAGTATACACCGCTGACCGCCACACACGTGAGCAATATGATGACAATTGCGCACATTACGACTGTGGCTCGCGAGATGGTATCATCAGCGTCGGCCATGTGGGTTTTGCTCAGGGACCGGGTGCAGGTACGGGTGTTGGTAGCACACCAGGCGTAACCTGTGCGCCGTGGAGGATCACTGGCGGCATGGGGTTGTAGACCGAGCGAATCGTCTCGCTGGTCAGTGTTTCCCCGTTGCGGACTGTCCGCCGGATCGCGACCTGCATCCCCGGCCGCGCGTCGGTGGGCTCGTTGATCGCCAGTGGTGCCAGCGCCGGGGCAAGCCGCCAGACCGGCACAGGTGTCGTCTTTGCCAGCAGTACCTGTGGTGTGGTAATCTGCACGCTGCGGCCATCGGGCACGCCGTACACTGCGGTGTGCAGGATACCGTGCGCGTCGAGCGTCAACGTCAGCAGGACGGGCTGCGCGTAATCGTTGGCCCAGCGAAAATCCGCGCCATCGGTGGCGACGGCAACATCGGTGCCGGGCCACGTCACGA
>JAYUYF010000471.1:0-9355 GCA_043752605.1 Roseiflexaceae bacterium | reverse complement strand
TCTGCGTGCCCTCGCCACCGATGGTGATCAGGCCGCGCAAATCGAGTTTGCGCACATTACTCGCCGCCTCGATGTATGGATCGTTTGCGTCTTCGGGGTTGCGCAGGCCACCAAAATGGCCACGATTTGTGGTGCGCAAGATCGTGCCACCCATCGGCAGCAAGCCGCGTACATCGGCCGGTGTCAGCACGCGGTATTTCATCTCACCCAGTAAGCCCTCGAAGCCCTCCTGGATGCCCAGCACTTCGTAGCCGCGGCTATCAGCCGTCTTCACCACCGCACGAATGACCGCATTTAGCCCGGGTGCGTCGCCACCGCTGGTAAGCACGCCGATCCGTGGCCGTCGCTCCTCACTCATCTCGCGATCCTCCTCCAGATCGAGCTACCCGCGCGCTCGATATAGCATGCATTATAGCCGAATGCAGGCGTGCGATCACGGGTGCGAAGCGATCCTGTGCTATAATCGCAGCTGATAGCACTGTGCCGAGGAGGCCTGCACCTGTGAGTTTGCAAAACCCGCGCTTTCGCAATATCGCAATCTCGCTGATAGCGGTCATAGCTATTCTTTGCGCCGGTCTGGCGTCTCCTCCGCAATCCGTGTATGCCCAGGCCACCGACTTTTCATTTAGTCCGCTGACTGGCAGTCTGTCCATTGCGCCTGGTCAGACGGCAACATTCACCACAGCGCTGGCGAGCCGTAGCGCTTCGGCACAGACATATACGATCACGACCAACATCGCGAGCTTTCCGGGTTGGACGGTCACGGTTAATCCGAGTGCTGTCAATACGGTTGCGGCGAACTCATCATTGCCAATTGCGCTCGTCATTTCGGCACCGGCAAGTGCGGCGCAGGGTACCGTGATCAATCTCCAGCTCACCGCAACGCGCCAGAGCGATGGCGTCACGTCTGGATCGACGATCACGATCACGGTTGCACAGGCCACCGCCACGCCGACGCGTACCATCGCGCCGACGGGGACGATCGTGCCGACATCTACCATCAGCCCGGGTTGCCCCGAGGCGGGTGTGATCGACCCGGGCGGCAGTTTTGATGGTGCGTCCGAATTACTCGTCGATCTGCCGGAAAATCACGGTATCTGTAGCCGCGGCGATGAGGACTGGTTTAAGTTTGGTGGTGTGGCGGGCAAAGTCTATACGATCGATATCGATAAGATGGACGCCGGGCTCGATCTGTCGCTCGAACTGTTTGGCCCCGATCGCCAGCGCATCACGGCAAACGATGACTTTTATCTGCGCGATCCGGCGCGCCCGAACCCGTCTGATATTCGCCCACGGATTCAATCGATCCGACTGCTCGATAGCGGGCTGCACTACATTCGGGTGCGCGATACGCTCAATATCGGTGGCCGCAACCGTACCTACAGTATCATCGTGCGCTCGGAGAGCTACGGCCCGACGCCCGCGACGGTTGCTGAGATCTGTCGTGATCTGTTCGAAGATGATGGTCTGCCCGAACAGGGTAAATTGATTACGGCCAATGAGTTGCAACAGAACCGTCGCCTCTGCCCGATCGGTGATGCCGACTGGGTGCGCTTCTTTGGTAAAACGGGCAAGACGTTCTATCTGTATACCGATACGCGGCCGTATCGCAATAACCCCGATATCAACAATCAGACCCTCGCTGGTGCCGATACGATTATTACGCTCTTCGACCGTGACGGGCAGACACAGCTCGATTTTAATGATGATATCGATGGGTCGCTCGATTCGCAGATCCGCTTTGTGCCGCGCGTCGATGGCTTCTACTACGCGCAGATCAAGAATACCGGCGATATCGGCAATCAGTTTGTGCGCTACGATTTGCTGCTCGAATTGTGTCTGCCTGAGGAAGAATGCGGCCGTGCTCCCGCCCCGGCTACCGGCCCGACCGCAGCAGCCGGTGGCACGATTACGCCGGTGCCGTTTAGTTCGCCCACGCCGACGGCGACATTCCAGGCCGCAGCTACGCAGACGCTCGCTCCGACCGTGACGGGAACCACCTCGGCCTTTATCGCCCCGACGCCGCTCGCGCAGCAGCCGGCTGCTCCGGTCACGCTCGCGAATGTCGCCTTCGACCGGCTCTGGGCGCGCACGGATGCGCTGGTAGCCAGCGGGCGGCTGGCGCGCGGCTGGATCTGGGGGCCGCGCGCATTGGCCACGCGCACAGAAGAGTACCGCGAAGGTGCGGTGGGATCCCGTGCGGTGCAGTACTATGATAAAGGCCGCATGGAGCAGAATGACCCGGCGAGCGCCGCGATTACCAGCGGCCTGCTGGCGCGCGAGTTGGTGACGGGTCAGATCCAGATCGGCAATGAGACCTTTGTTGTGCGTGAGGCCGCCAATCTGCCGCTGGTGGGCGATGAGCGCGCATCCTCACCGACGTACGCCGACATGGCGGCGGTGGCGCAGCGGCGCTTCGCCGACCGCAGCGGTCGTTATCCCGTCGAGAAGTTGCTACGCGGTGGCGGCCGCGAGGAGTACACCGGCCCACTGCGCCGCGAGACGATCCTGGCGCGATTTGATACAACGACTGGTCATAATGTGCCGCAGGTGTTTGTCGATTTCTTCCTCGCCCGCGGCCCGATCGAGGATGGTAGCACGCGCGCACGGCTTGTCGATGCTGCACAATTGATCGGTGCGCCGCTGACCGAGGCCTACTGGATCAGCGTGATCGTCGATGGTGCCGAGCGCGATGTGCTGGTACAGGTCTTCGAGCGCCGCGTACTTACCTACACTCCCGATGCCGCTGCGAGTTGGCAGGTGCAGATGAACAATATCGGCCGCGATTATTACCGCTGGCGCTACGGCGAAGCGCTCCCCTAGCGCCGCCGTGTTTGGCGTCGAACCTGCCGACGAACCGACCCGCTACGACCCGCGCCGCAGCGACCCGCGTGAGACGGTGCGCCAGCTCGCCGAGGAGATCGGCGCACGCCCGGCAACCTCAATCGCCGAAGCTAAATCAGCCGCGTATATGGATGCGCGGATGCGGCGCGCCGGGCTCCAGGTCGCGATCGAGACGTTCGAGACGAGTGCAGGTAGGGGTTACGATGTGGTGCTCCTCAGCTTGCTCGCGTTTGGCGGCGCAGTGCTGTTCTACTGGGCACCGCTCGCCGCAGTAGTGCTGCTGGCCGCAAGCGGCGTGCTGCTGGTGCTCCACGATCTGCGGGTGCTGCCGCCGCTCACCGCACGCCGCGCCCGCTCGCAAAATGTGATCGGCACGCGCGCCACGCGCGCACCATACCGCACGCGCCTGGTACTGCTCGCTCCGCTCGATACCGCCCCCGCCACCCCGCTTGTCATGCGGCGGATTGTGTTGCTGCGCGCCGTCTTCGCCGTGCTCGCACTGCTGGCAGCGCTGATCGGCAATGTCGAAGTACAGCGTAGCTGGTGGTATCTCTGTCTGGCGATCAGTGGCGCGCTGTTGCTGCTGGCACTGATCGAGCCGTGGCTGCTTGCGCGCTTCCCCGCGATGGGCGCGGTGGCGCACGCCGGTGCGTTGGCCGCACTGGTGGCGGCCGTCGAGCGTGCTGGCAGGCTCGAACGTACGGAATTGTGGGTGGTGGCGCTCGGCGCACACACGATGGGTGCCGGCCTCGCGGATTTGCTGCGCCGTTACCCGTTTGATGGCCGCACATTGTTTGTGGGCGTCGAACATGTGGGACGCGGCGGTCTGTGCGTCGTTACTGCCGAGGGGTTGCTGGTGCCGCGCCCCGCCGATGACCTGTTGCTGCGGATCGCCGCCGCCGCCGGAGCCGCGCCCCGCCGGATTATTGTCCGCCGTAGTAGCACGCTTGGCGGCTCATTACTGCGTCAGGGTCGCCGCGCCCTCACCATTACGTGCCGCGATGCACAGGGCCGGTTGCCGCTCAGCAGCGAGCCGCGCGATACCCCGGCGCAGATCGAGAGCGATGTGCTCGACCAGGCAGCCGATCTGCTGGTCGCGGTTATCCAGGGCGTGGAGGCGTAGGGACGCAGCATGCTGCGTCCGTGCGCCCGCGTCCGTGCGCCCGCGTCCGTGCGTCCGTGCGCCCGCGTCCGCGTCGGCCGCGTCCCTACCGGATAGTCACTACCGGTACACCTTCGAGTGTCTCGGCGATCAGGTTATCGACGACATCGTGCAGGTTGTTGGTCTGGCCAAAGATCGCCAGTTGCCGGTCGGCGCTGGTGCCGCCCTCGACGATCTTGAGGATATACTCGACCTCGTGGCGGCTGTCGAGCTGATCGACGACATCATCCACAAATTGCACCAGTTCATACATCAACGCTTTGGCCTCAACCTCCTGGCGCTTGCCAAAATCGATCAGCTTGCCGCCGATCCCCCAGCGTTGTGCGCGCCACTTGTTCTCGGTGATCACCGCGCGCCGGTAGACGCGGAATGTCGTGTTGTCGGCAAACATCTGGTGCAGCTTGACCACAATCGCCTGGCACAGCGCGGCGATGGCGATGGTCTCGTCGACGCGCGTCGGCGCATCGCAGACGCGGTACTCGAGCGTGCCAAACACCGGGTGCGGTCGCATATCCCAGTAGATTTTCTTGCCATCATCGATACAGCCGGTTTTGATCAGTAAGTTGATATAATTCTGGAACTCGGAGGCTGAGCTAAATGATGGTGGGATGCCGGTGCGCGGGAAATTTGAGAAGATCGCGCTGCGGTACGATTTGAAGCCGGTGTTGCGCCCCATCCAGAACGGTGACGATGTCGAGAGTGCGAGCACATGCGGCAAGAAGTAGCGCGAGACATTCATGAGTTCGACGGCGGTGTCATTGCTTGGCATGCCGACGTGGACGTGCATGCCGAAGATCAGCAGCTGGAGCGCGAGTTGCTGCATCTCCTCAACGACACCTTTGTAACGCTCGAATGGCGTAATCTCCTGGCTCATCCACGACGAAATTGGGTGCGTACCGGCCGCGATGATCCGTAGATCGTGCGCCGCTGCTAGCCCGGCGATCGTCCCGCGTAGCCGCACGACCTCGGCGCGCGCCTCGCGTACATTGCGGCATGGCACCGTGCCGACCTCGATCACGCTCTGATGCAACTCAGGCTTGATCTGCTCGCGCAAGATTAACCGACCGCGATCGAGAATTTGCGTGATGTAGCTGCGCAACTCGCGTGTCTGCGGGTCAACGACCTGATACTCTTCTTCGATGCCAATTGTAAACGGGAAATCGGGCGACATGGGGTTGTACGAGATCATACGGCGCTCCCTTTTGGGTCAACAATAAACACCGGTGCCGTGCTACCACCACCCGCCGTGACGTTCAGCAGTGTCACCGTCGAAAGTCGACATAATGAACCCTGTACTTCGCTGCCAAAGGTAAATGGGTCGGTATCGACCAGCCGCCGCGCGATCTGTAGCGTGCCATCAATCATGGCGGGGAACATTTCGTAAGCAATCTCGACACGCTCCTGCACGATGCTCGGCGTGCGCACGGCCTCGGCGAGCGCGGCATCCCATAGGTCGGCACTGGTCTCCCAGCCGATCAGGACGCCCTTACCGCCATATTCATCGTTGGGTTTGAGCACCAGCCGGTCGCGGTTCCGGCGGGCGAAATTGAGCAGATCGATCTGACCGCCCTGATACGTCGTCTGCCCGGCGCGCACCACGCGCGTCCACGGTACGTGTGCCGCGATCGCCGCCTGCTCCTCGGCCGTAAAATGCCCGGCAAACTCCTCGTGTGTCAGCAGCGCAAAGATCGCCTTTTTGTGCAGCAGTTTTGCACGGAAGGAGTTGACCATCACAACCGCCCCGGCCGTATAGGCGTGGATCAACGGATGGTCGAGCGCGCCATCGCCGTAGTGCATCAGCAACTCGCTGGTCAGTACCCGCTTGTAGACAATATCAATCGGAAAATCGCCCGTACGTGGCGTCAGCGATTCATAGCTGGTGGCAAACAGCTGCCCGTTGCGGTACACAAGGTCATTCGGGGTACAGATCACCGCGTCGATCCCTTGCTCGGCAAAATAGCTACGAAACAGCAAAAATTCCGAGTGCGTGGGTAAGCCTTTCCAGTCGAGGATCACGATCGTCGGCGTACGGCTGTGGCCAGCGGCGTGCCAGGCGTCGAGCAGCGTATCGAGCAAGCGCCGCCGCGCCGGGAGCGCACGCAGATCGTATTGCCGGGCAAACTGGTGCATGACTGGCAGATCGAGAAACAGGGTCGCGAGTTCGTCTTCGTAGGCGATCGCGGCCGGGCTCTCGCCATTGAACTCGACAAACCGCAGCGATCTGCCATCGACGGTGAGAAACGTATCCATGCGCGAGTGCGCTGAGTGGGTCGGGTAGCCCGGATCGATCGCGATCAGCGCCTCTTCCTGTGGCGTGAGCGCCAGATCGGCGCGCAGCGCAGGCGTGGCCAGCAGCGTGTCGCCGAGCTTTTGCAGCGCCGCGACCACGGTGCCGACGCCCTGCTGCAACAGCGCGTAGTGGGCAGCCGTCATCAGGCGTGGCCGCAGCACCGAGCACAGCGGCCGATCGCCAAAGAACAGGTGCTGTGTGCGCTGCATCTCGGTGAGTTGCGCCTGCGTGGTGCGCGCGGTCTCGTCATTCAGCAGGTGATGGTAATCATCGATCGCGCGCTCAAGCATCGTCGTATCCTGGTGTTACAGCGGCGGGCTGACCCGCAGACGGATGGCTAGCGGCTGGCCTTCTTTGTACGGCTGGCGGACTTCTTTGCCGGAGCGGGAGCGGGAGCATGCGCGCCCGCATCGAGCAGCAGGCGGCTCCAGTGCGCGGCGCCCACGTCGAGCCGACCGCTCTGCGCTTTGGCGATACACATATCGGCCATCGCATTGACCACCCAGCCAAAAAACTTCTCTTTGAGCGACCAGTAGTCCATATCGGGGGCGGGGTTGGTAAAATCGATCGCGTACGGAATGCCGTCTTTGAGCGCAAACTCGACGGTGTTCATATCGTAGCCCAGCGCGCGGCAAATCTTGAGCGCATCGCTCACCACCCGCTCGTGTTCGGCCGGTGTCATATAGTCGGGTTCGTCAAAGTAGCGGTGCGGGTAGGGCGCATTGATATCAAACTTAATCGGCAACACGTGCTGCTGGCCGATACACAGACAGCGCACGTACTTCTCCCAGTGGATAAACTCCTGGAGCATCATACACTCGGTGCCGGTCTGATCATACGCTTCCCAGAGTTGCTCCATCGTATTGAGCTTAAAGACATTTTTGAAGCCGCCGCCCGCAGAGGGCTTGAGGATCACCGGGAACCCGCCGACATAATCGAGGTGCTGCTCCCACGGGATGCGCGCCTTGAGGTTGCGCAACGACTCGGGATGTACGATACCCTCAATATAACTATGTGATGGCAACGCCACTGTCCTGGGATGTGCCACGCCAATTTTGCCGCAGATCGTGGCCCCGGTAAACTTCTCGTCGGCGCTCCACCAGAACGGATTGTTGATGACGTGCGTGCCGCTCAGCATCGCATTTTTGAGGAAGGTGCGGTAGTACGGGATCTCGTGGGAGATTCGATCGACGATCACCGCATATTCGCAGTGCTCGCTCATCTGCGTGCCGTCGAGTTGGACAAAATCAGCCACGATCCCGACATCGCGCCGGTTGATTTCATCGATAAATGCCTGTGGAAATGTATTCTCCCGCCCGACCAGAATACCAATCTTCAGCATCATGCACCGCGCTTTCGCTATACTCTTTCGCTCGTATCTCGTCGTTTGAATATACCAGGATTGTCGCACCGCTCTCAGCTCTATGTGCGCAATTTCCCCGTAATACGTAGCTAGTCCGCCCCGCTGAGATACAGATTTGTCATCTGTTGCCAGTAGGGCCAATCGTGCGCCCAGCCGTCCCACCAGCGCAACGCGTGCCAGACACCCTTGCTCCAGAGCGCATCCGAGAGCACACTGTTGCTCCAGGCGGCCGGGTCATCGCGCCCGCAGGCCAGAATGATCTCGACGCGTTTGATCTGCTCGGTGATCTCGCCCGGTTGCGACCCGGCAATAAATTGCGTCGGCGTATGCAAGTAGCTCTCGTCATCTTCATAGCCGCCCAGAAACCGCCGCAGATCGTGCAGCCCCGAGCATGCCAGCACCCGGCGAAAGTGCGTCGGGTGGCGCAGTGCGAACATGACTGCGTGCGAAGCACCAAACGAGCAGCCGTGCGCGATCGTAAACGGATTGCTATTTTGCGAGCGTACAAACGGCAGCACTTCGTCGATCACATAGCGCTCGTACTGGTCATGGCGTTGCAGCCGCTGGCGCGGATGCGCCTCGTAGTTGTACCAGCTCTCGGCATCGACGCTATCGAGACAGATAAGCTGGACCCAGCCCTGCTGAATCTGGTGCGCCAGATTGTCGACCATGCCGCGATCTTCGTATTCAAAAAAACGACCGCGCGATGTGGGGAAGACGATCACTGGTGCGCCGGCGTGACCGTGTACCAGCAGCTCCATCGGGCGACCGAGTGAGGGGCTATCCCAGCGGTGGTAGACGCGATGCACGCGTTGCTCCTTCTCTTTGTGCGCGGTGCGCAGATGATACGTTCTGCCAGCGGCGCTGTCAAACGTGGTGGGCTGTGGTATCATCGCGCAATGCATATCGCGATCAGCGGCAGTTTCTGGCCACAACCCGATGTTGGCAGCGGGCAGTATCTGCACGGCCTGCTGGCGGGCCTGCCGCGCATGGCGTCGCAGCATCGCTATACGTTGCTCGTGCCCGCGTTTGCTGGCGCATCACCGCCCGCGCCGCCGGGTGTGAATCTGGTGTCGGTTGCCACGCCGCTCGCCGCGCGCAGCCGCCAGCTCGCCAAAGTGCTGTTCGAACAGATTACGGCACCACAGCTCGCCCGTGCGCTCGGAGCCGATCTGTTGCACGTACCCTATTTTGCCCCACCGCTGCGCGCGCCGCTGCCGGTGGTGGCCACCGTGCTCGATCTCGTGCCGCTGCTGCTGCCCGCGTACCGTGGCAGCCGGGCGATGCGTGG
Source organism: Roseiflexaceae bacterium (assembly GCA_043752605.1). Classification (GTDB taxonomy): domain Bacteria; phylum Chloroflexota; class Chloroflexia; order Chloroflexales; family Roseiflexaceae; genus JAYUYF01. Next base: position 405 of record JAYUYF010000471.1, on the reverse strand, counting down.
CTACGTGCGCCTGGTAGCGGCCGCCGCGCGCCGCACGCCGCAACTTATCGCGATCTCGCAGCACAGCGCGCACGAGATTGCGCAGCATCTTCCAATCGATCCGGCGCGCATCACCGTCACCCCGCTCGCGGCTGGCAGCCAGTATACGCCGGGTGACACCGCAGCGGCGCGCGTGGATGTGCTGGCGCGTTATGGTGTCGCAGCGCCGTTTATCTATTATGTGGGTGGGCTCGATGCGCGCAAAGATGTGGCGACGCTGGTGCGCGCCTTCGCACAGTTGGTGCGCGCGGGTGATGACCGCACCACGCTTGCGGTGGCCGGGCAAGCGCGCGGCACAGACCGGCAGTTGTTCCCCGATCTCGATGCCGTGATCGCCGATGAGGGGATCGGCGCGCGCGTGCGGCG
>JAYUYF010000470.1:0-9379 GCA_043752605.1 Roseiflexaceae bacterium | reverse complement strand
GGCTGGTAGGTGATGCCTGGCGCTTCTCGGCGCTCGGCAGCAGCGCGCAAACCGTGCGCGGCGGCGATGTCGAGGGCTGGGCATGGGGCGAGGGCAGTGTGGCACAGGGCGCGGTACCGCCGGTGCGTAGTTTTGGCGAAATCTGTCCGGCGCGGGCTGGCGATCCGACGCCCGGCAGCTCACCCACTGCTACCGCGAGTCCCACGGCTTCGGCAGCCGCCTCAGCGACAGCCACGGCACCTTCGCTGGGCCTCGGCGATCCATTGCCCACCGAGACACAACTTGCTGCGTCATCCTCGGCGACACCGACCCCGTCCCCGGTAGCGACACAGCTTGCTGCGTCGTCCTCGGCGACACCGCCGCCAGCAACGCCGAGTAGCGCCACGCCGCTATCACCGACACTCTCCCCGGTAGCGACGCCAATACCCTCGCCAACCGCACAGCAAGCTGCGCTACTCCCATCGCTATCGCCGACCACGATACCGCCGCAAACTGCGGTGCAGCCAACGCCGCCGCCATCGTCGACACCGCCGCCAGCACCGACCCCGTCCCCGGTAGCGACGCAGCAAGCTGCGGTGTCGTCGGCGACACCGCCGCCAGCAACGCCGCCCATCGTCACGCCGACATCGGTCGCGACGCCGCTTGCTGCTGCCGAAGCGTTGCTCCCAACAATGCCCCCTGAAGCGCCACAGCCTGCGGCAGGATTGCCCGCGCCCGCGCCCGCTGCGTCGCCCACGCCAGATTATTTTGGTTACCTGTTCTTCGCGCTGTTGGTGGCCGGGTTGCTGCTGGCGCGCGCCCTGATCCTGCGGCGGCAGCCGTGAGCCCGCGCACCCTGTTCGTCCCGCTGCTGAGCGTGTTGCTGGGTGTCATGGCATTCCTGGCACCATTTGTGTTGCCCGCTCCGGCGCAGAGCGCGGATGCGCAGGCGGGTGTCGGTGGTGCGCCACTGCTGCTGGTGGCTATCGTGGTGGCGTGCCTGGCCACGTTGTTGCTCGATGCGCAGCGGATCTTGCAGCGCACCACGGTCATTACCCTGCTCGGCATGCTGGTGGCGTGCAACGCGGCGCTCCGTTTTCTCGAGACCGCAATTCCCGGGCCGGGTGGCTTTTCACCCGTCTTTTTGCTGATTATCCTTGGTGGCTACTGTTTTGGTGCGCAATTCGGATTGTTGCTCGGTGCGCTCACGCTGCTCGTCTCGGCCGTGATCACCGGCGGCGTCGGCCCGTGGCTCCCATACCAGATGATCGTCGCCGGTTGGGTCGGGCTTGCGGCGGCGGCATGCCGCCCGCTTGTTGTGCGGCTTGGTGGCGGTGCGCGCGCCGAACTGGCGGTATTATGCAGTTATGGTGTACTGTGGGGCTTCCTGTATGGCGCGATCATGAATCTGTGGTTCTGGCCCTACCAGCTCGGCGCGCCCGAGCAGAGCTGGCAGGCGGGGGCGGCGCCGGGCGTGGTGTTGGCAAACTATGCACGGTTCTACCTGAGCTCATCATTTGTCTGGGATCTGTTTGGTGCGCTGGGCAATCTGCTGCTGCTGCTGACATTTGGCGCGCCACTCCTCCGTGTCTTGCGGCGCTTTGCGCGGCGGCTGAGCGTAGTAGATACGCTCAGTTCTGCGTCGTGATCAGCACGTATCGATTGCTGAGGCGCTTTCACCGCAGATCGTCTATACCAGCCGCCAGTGTTGTCCGGTGGCGGGCTAGCTATCCGGCGGCACACGCGGCGGGCAACGTTACAATAAAGACCGACCCACACGGTTGGCCGGGCTCGTACCGGATCTGGCCGCTGTGGAGGTGGACAAGCTGCCGGGTGATGTACAACCCCAGTCCGATACCTTGGGCATGCTGCGTACCGCGCGCGGTGCGGATAAATCGCCCGAACAGATTCGCAACATCATCGTCGTCGATCCCGATCCCGCTGTCTGCCACAGTGAGACGTATCTGACGAGTGTCGTCGGCGCGCACATCGACGCGGATTGTGCCACCCTCGGGCGTGTAGGTGCTGGCATTTGTCACAAGATTGGTGACGATCTGGTGGAGCCGCAACCAGTCACCCAACACGTCGGCGATGCCATCATCGGTGGTGATCGTCAGCGTCTGCCGTTTTTCGATAATGCGGCTGCGCAACGCTTCAGCCGCATCACGTGCGATAGTATCAAAGCCAACCACGCTCTGTGTGATGGCGAACTGACCAACTTCGAGGCGTGCGGTATCGGTCAGATCGTTGATCAGCTTGAGCATCACATCGACACTGCGCCGCATCCCGCCACCGAGCTCGCGTTGGGCATCGTTGAGTGGCCCGAGATGTGGCAGCAGATCGGCGTTTGCAAGGACGACCGTCAGCGGCGATTTCAAGTCGTGTACTGCGAGGCTGATAAATTCGGTTTTGGTCTGGTTTGCCGTTTCCGCAGCATCGCGTGCGATGCGTAAATCGAGCTCGTGTTCGCGAAGTTGCGCAACTAATGTTTCCAGCTGAAGTTTTTGTTGTTCGTCACGCTTATGCAGCTGGACAAGCTCAGAAAAACTCCGCCGCCGTACGGAGAATAGCCCAATCGCCAGAACGATCGCAGAAAGCATCAGAAAACTGTAATGTGGCACATCGCTGGTGCTCGCGAACCGTACAATAACGGCGTACCAGAGCAGGATAATCAGGCCAAGCGTTGGATAAAACCAGCGCGCAGCGAGCATCAAACCACCAGTGCCAATCATAATGATCGCGATATTTGTCGTCTCTTTGATATCGGCCACCACGTAGATATGCAGTAGCGTGGTGCCTGCGATCAATAGCGAAATCAACGTGGCGACGTGATGACCGCGCGATGCGTCGATTCGGCCAGTGGTGAGCAGCGCGACGAGTAAGATGAGTGCAAGCGCAACGCCCCACGCCAGCAAGACCATTGGCAGTCGTACCGGCTCGGCTAGTAAAAAGATATGCCCGATGCCGAGCAATACATACAATGGTGCCAGAAAAAAGATTCCCACACGCGCATTTTCGATAACAATCGCATTCATCGAGCTATCGATTACTCGCTTATTGTGACCGTGATCACCGTCTGACAAACCACGCAGGAGTGCTGATATGCTATGCCAGAGGCGTTGTGTCCGCACCATGTGGATCCTTCTTTGCCATGACGCCCGCAGTGAGCACGACGCGCGCGCAATCATCAGTACACCGCACATGACACCGCACAAACGTGTGTCGCAGATATGCGTTGCAAAACGATGCACAGATCGATCCACGGTACGCTATACTGCTGCCGTGGTGCGTTTGTCCTGCGCCGGAGGATGTCCATGATCCACCCGTGGGCCTGGATGCTCTGGATGCTCGCGGTGGCGGTGGCGGCATCGAGTACCCGTAACCCGTTGTACCTCGCGATCGTCTTGCTGTGTGTGCTGGTTGTCGATGCGGCGGTCCCGCAGCGTGCCACGCAGTTGCGGCTGCGCCCGTGGCCGCTCGTCGCTGGGTTTGTGGTGCTGGCGGCGCTGCTCAATCTGTTGAGCGTGCGTGCGGGGCGCACCGTACTACTGGTGCTGCCAGAGTGGCTGTTGCTGTTTGGCGGGCCGCTTTCCGCCGAGGCGCTGCTGGCTGGCGCGCTCAGTGGTCTGGCGCTCGCGACGTTGCTACTGGCATTCCTGGTGGGCATGCGCGCGGTGCCGGTGCGTGACCTGATCCGGTTGCTGCCGCGCGCATTTGCGCCGACTGCCGTGGTGGTCACGATCGCGATCACGTTTGTGCCGTTGCTTGTCCGCCAGGGGCAGCAGATCGCCGAGGCGCAGCGCGTGCGTGGCAACCGGCTGGCCCGCCTGCGCGACTGGATTCCGCTACTGGTGCCGCTCTTGATCGGTGCCCTCGAGCGCGCGTTTCAGCTCGCCGAATCGCTCACCGCGCGTGGCTACGTGGCCGCCACCGGGCACGCTCACGGCCGCAAACCGTTGCTTGCCGGGTTGTTGCTGGCCGCTGTGGGTCTGGCTGTACAGCTACTGGTGGCACCGGCCGCGCCAGGGATCGCGCTGCAGATCAGCGGTGTGGCGCTGGTGGCCTACGGTGTCTGGCAGGCCGGGCGCGCGTTCCCGCGCAGCAGCTACACGCACCAGCGCTGGCGGCCCACCGATAGCGCGGTGGTGATCGGGGTCATCGCGGTACTGGTGGCCTATCTGGCGCTGCTGCCCACGCTCGGGCGCACCACGCTGGCATACACACCCTACCCGCGTCTTGGTTTGCCAGATGCCGAACCAGCACGTGCGCTGCTGACGCTCGGGCTGCTCTGGCCGCTGGCGGTGCTGCTCGAGCGGCGGGATACGGGAATACGATGATTACCACCAACAATCTGACCTTCCGCCATACCGATGCGCTGCGCCCGGCGCTCGCTGGCGTGACGTTGCATCTGCCAGCGGGCAGCTTTGCGCTGCTGGCGGGCGAATCGGGTGCGGGCAAGAGCACCCTGCTGCGTGTGCTTGGCGGGCTGGTGCCACAGCTCAGTGGCGGGCACCTCACGGGTGATGTGCTGCTCGCTGGCCAGCCGCTGACGCCCGCACGCGCCAGTGATCTCGTCGGCAGTGTGTTCCAGGATCCCGAGACCCAGGCGATTACCGATGATGTGACCGACGAGATCGTCTTCGCGCTCGAACAGGCCGGGCTGCCAGCCGACACGATGCGCGTCCGGCTCGAGGAGGTGCTCGATCTGCTCGATCTGGTACCGCTGCGCCGCCGCGCGCTGGCCACGCTCTCGGGGGGCGAACGCCAGCGCGTGATGATCGCAGCTGCGCTCGCGCGCCAGCCGCAGGTGCTGTTGCTCGATGAGCCGACCTCGCAGCTCGATCCGCAGTCGGCGGATGCGGTGCTCCAGGCGCTGGTACGATTAAACCACGACCTGGGACTGACGATCGTGCTCGCGGAACATCGGATCGAGCGCGTCCTCCCGTTTGCCGATACGATCGTGCTGCTCGGGCCACACGGTGTCGGCGCGCGCGTCGGCACGCCGCGCGAGCTGATCGGCGAGATCGCAGTGCCGCCGCCGCTGGTGCAACTCGGCCGCGCGCTCGGCTGGCAACCGCTGCCGCTCACCGTCCGCGATGGCATGCGCTTCGCACGCACGATACCACCGCCATCAGCGACGCTGGAGCCGCCGCAGCAAGCTGCGACGTTCCGGGATGGGGCGCTGCTCGCGATCCGCGATCTACGGGTTGAGATCGGCGCGCGGCGCGTGCTCGATGATCTGAGCCTCGTGTTGCGGGCGGGCGAAACGACCGTGTTGCTCGGCCGCAACGGCTCGGGCAAGACCACCTTGCTGCGCGCGGTCGTCGGGCTGGTGCGCGCCACCGCAGGTGATATCCAGCTCGACGGGCACACGATCCGCGGGTTGCCGACCGCCACGATCTGCCGCTCAATCGGGTATTTGCCGCAGGATCCGCAGGCGCTGTTGTTTGCCGAGACCGTGCGCGCCGAGTTGCTCACCACGCTCCACAACCACGAGCTACCGGCGGATGCGGGCGTCGATCTGTTGCTTGGCGAACTGGGGCTGGCGGCAGTGGCGCAGAGCTACCCGCGCGATCTGAGCGTCGGCGAGCGGCAACGCGTGGCGCTGGGCGCGATTATGATCACCCGGCCGCGCGTGTTGCTGCTTGATGAGCCGACGCGCGGGCTGGATTCGCAAATCAAGCAGCAGCTCGCCGCGATCCTGGGCACCTGGCGTGCGCGCGGCACCGCGACGCTGATCGTCACCCATGATGTCGAATTTGCCGCGCAGGTGGCCGATCACGCGATCCTGCTCGCCGAAGGCCGGGTGCTCAACGCGGGCACAGCTGCGGCGGTGCTGGGCGCATCACCGTTGTTTGCACCGCAGATCGCGCGCCTGTTCCCGGGGCGTGGCTGGCTGACCGCGCAGCAGGCACTCGCAGGTATTGACACCACCGACAATCGACCGCATAATGACCAGACGCAACCACCCAAGCCTGGCACGCACCTATGACCGGTTTTCTTGCCAACGAAGACCTGACGCCCAACGCCATCGAACTGGCGCGGCAGCGGCGTGCGGCTGCGGGGGGCTATATCGATCTCACCAGCAGCAACCCGACGCACCAGGGTTTGTTGTTCCCCGCCGAGATCCTCCACGCCGCCGCCGATCAGTACTGGCAGCATCGCCACTATACCCCCGATGCACGTGGTGCCGCACCCGCGCGCGCCGCGATCGCAGGCTATTACGCCCGCCGCACGCCAGCACTGCCGATCACACCAGCTGATATCCTGATCACCGCCAGCACCAGCGAGGCCTACAGCCTGCTCTTCACACTGCTGACCGATCCGGGTGATAATCTGCTGGCACCCGCCGTTACCTATCCGTTGTTCGAATATCTGGCGGCGATGCACCGGATCGAGTTGCGGCCGTATGCACTCGACGAGCGGCGCGACTGGCGGATCGACCCGGCGAGTCTGCGCGCGCAGGCGGATGCGCGTACGCGCGGGGTGCTGGTCGTCTCACCACACAATCCGACCGGCATGGTCGTGCAGGCACCTGTTCCGGCGCTGGACTCGCTGGTCCTGCCCGTGATCTGCGATGAGGTCTTCGCCGAATTTCCGTACCGTATCAGCCATGTGCCGCCGCTTGGTGCGCTGCACCCACAGTTGCCAATTTTTCATCTCAACGGTATTTCGAAGATGTTTGCGCTGCCCGATCTCAAGCTGGGCTGGATCGCGCTCAGCGCCGCCGCCCGCACACAGTATGGCGAACGGCTCGAACTGCTGAACGACACCTTCCTCAGCGCTGGTGCGCTGCCACAGGCCATGTTGCCCGCGATTATTGAGCACGGTGGTGCATTTGTGGGTATGATGCGTGACCGTGTGTATAGCTCGATCACGCTCGCGTGCGAGGTGCTGCGCGCGTGCCCGGCGCTGAGTGTCACCGAACCCGATGGTGGCTACTACCTGTTCCCCGAGATACACGGCTGGGACGATGAAGAGGCGCTGGTGCTCTATTTGCTCGAACAGGGTGTGCTGGTTCATCCGGGCTTCTTTTTTAACTATGAGCTTGGCACACGGATCATGATCTCGTGCCTCACCGAGCCAGCGCAGCTGCGTGCCGGATGCGAACGGATCGTCGTCGCGCTCAGTTAAATTACGACAGTGCATGGGTTTCCTGGTGCGGACATGTGATCAGGATAGCGACATGTTCATTTTTATGGGAGAAAAGACTTGACGATGTGTGATAAGATACACCTACAACAAGTGGCGGTGAGGGGCGTGTGCTGTCACGCATGAGCGAACTGATTATGATAAAAGGCGGCCGTGATGGTCTCCGCATGCAGTTCGATGAACAGGCCGACTGGCCTGCACTGCTCGATGCCTTTCGTGACCAACTCGAACGCAATGTGCAATTTTTTAGCGGCGCAAAGATTAGTATCGATCTTGGTGAGCGTGCTATCGATGATGCACAGTTGAACAACTTGCTCGATCTGATGCGGCACCACGGGCTCGAACCGGCAGCGCTCAATTCGCTGGCGCGCGAGAGCCGCAACGCTGCCCGCGCGGCCGGGATGGTAGCACGGCCGGTCGTTCGTACCGCCGACAAGGCCGAAGAAGGTGGCGCGACGTTTTTGCAACGGACGGTGCGTTCGGGGCAAATTGTACGGCACCAGGGCCACGTGACGATCGTCGGCGATGTCAATCCGGGCGGCGAGGTGGTGGCGGGCGGTAGCGTGATTGTTTGGGGGCGATTGCGCGGCACGGTTCATGCGGGTGCGCTTGGTGATACGAGCGCTGAGATCTGCGCACTCGAATTTGCGCCGACGCAATTGCGGATGGCCGATCTGATCGCCCGCGCACCCGATGCCGAGCACGGGCGCGGCCCGGAAGTCGCACGAATTGTCGATGGTCAGATCAGTGTTGCATCATGGGGTGTGCGGCGCACCCGGTAAATAGCGGCGCGCCCACAGGGTGGCGGAGCGAGTAGGTGAGGCGAAGATGGCGCGTGTCATCACGATAACATCGGGCAAGGGCGGCGTGGGCAAGACGACGTCATCGGCAAATTTAGGCACTGCGCTGGCGCAGCAGGGTGCGAAGGTCGTCGTGATCGACGCCGATATCGGCTTGCGCAACCTCGACGCGGTGATGGGGCTCGAAAACCGAATTGTGTACGATATCGTCGATGTCGTCGAGGGGCGCGCCCCGGTACGCAAGGCACTGATCCGCGATAAGCACTTTCCTGAGCACCTGAGTCTGTTGCCTGCATCGCAGACGCGCGATAAAGATTCGGTCAATCAGGATGATATGATCGAGCTGACAAACCAGTTGCGCGCCGATTATGATTTTGTCTTTATCGATAGCCCGGCCGGGATCGAATCGGGCTTTCGTAATGCGATTGCCGGTGCGGACGAAGTCATTATCGTGACGACGCCCGAGGTTTCGGCGGTGCGCGATGCCGACCGGATCGTGGGTCTGGTCGAGGCGGCCGATAAAGGCAAGCCTCGCTTGATTATCAATCGTATCAAGGCGCGCATGGTCAATCGCGGCGAGATGTTGAGTATCGAGGATGTCTTGCAAATTCTGGCGATCGACCTGATCGGGGTTGTGCCGGATGATGAGTTGATCGTCCCGGCCACCAACCGCGGCGAGGTCGTCGTCCTCGATAAGACTTCGCCGGCCGGCCGGTCATTCGATGAAATTGCGCGGCGCATTCGCGGCGAGGATGTGCCATTTACCCCGCTCACGGAGCATGTGGGCTTGTTCGAGCGCCTGTTTGGTGCATTGGGCTGGCGGCCGCGTGGTAGCGAACGCTGACGAGGTGAGATAATGAGCTTTTTCGATACCCTTTTTCGCAATAATGGTCGTGAGCGTAGCTCGGATACGGCGCGTAAACGGCTGCTGACGGTGCTGGTGCACGATCGGGTCAAGCTGACGCCCGATATGATGGAGCAGATGAAGGCTGAGCTTTCGGCGGTGATCGCACGCTATGTGCCGAATGCCGACGCTTCCGGGATCGAAGTCACGCTGCTGCACGGTGAGGCCAACGACCATCTGAAGGCCGATATCCCGCTGCGCCGCACGACCTGACGCGCCTCCATCCTCCGGGCGCGCACGCGCAAAACACCTAACGCGTGCAATCTGCGGTACAATGTGTGCTGCGTCATTCTGGCTGCAACCGTGCGCGCCAGACGCGCGTCTTTCACACACTGCGTACTGCCCTGAGAGGAAGCTATGCCGAGCGAGCGTCGCCACATTCGTTTTTCACCCACACTTAAAATTATCGCTGCGGTCACGCTTGTCGCGCTCTTCATTTTGTTGCTGCGCGGCCTGGGGCCAGTGATTATTCCTTTTGCCGCCTCCGCGATTATCACATATCTGTTTACGCCACTGTTGGACTGGCTCGAACGCCGCAGCGGCC
>JAYUYF010000469.1:0-3890 GCA_043752605.1 Roseiflexaceae bacterium | reverse complement strand
CCTTATTGATCGCTTTTGCATATGCGTTGAACATATTACTAAAACACTTACTCGGTGTTCTTATGGTCGATCTGGCCTCCACTGGCTTCAGCCTGATCAGCAAATGGAAATGATTGCCGAGCAAGCAGTACGCATAGGTGTCGGCGATCGGTGCTACATGACGTTCATAGAGGTGCAAAAAGTAGGGGTAGTTACGCTCTTCGCGGAACAGCTCCTCGCGATTATTGCCACGATTGTAGATGTGATAGTATGCCCCTGGCTGGAGTAGACATGGCTTCGACACACGACCCTCGGAGACTCACAGGTACCGGATGCGTCCTGCTGCGTTTACTAGTAAACCGCACGAAAACCCAAAAAGTTACGCGTCTGTAGCGTACTTGCCAAAAGTGACAAAGGTTTCGAATGCGCGATAAAACGTCTCTCCGCCCGCGCACGTCACTGGAACGTCTCGAACGGGTATTGTTGCTGCTCTTCGTCGTCGCGATTGCCGGATATAGTGTGGTGCACATGCTCGCTCTCTTGCAGTTTATCCCAGCACGAGCGAACATCGTGGCGATAGCCGCTATCGCGGTTAGTTATGAGTGGCTTTCTCTTCGAAGTCGTGCGTGGGGCACGCGTCTACCGCGCGAGTGCGCCCGCCGCGCAACGTGCAGCCAGCGTGCGTAACCGCACGATGCGCTTCTGGTTGTTGGGAGCGATCGGGTTGCTCGTCGCAATGTTGATCGGCGTGGTTAACGGCTATCTCACCCTCGCGCTCGTTGGTTTCCCATTGCTCTATGCGCTGGTGGGCCACGCGCGCCAGATGCGCCGAATTGCGATCCCCGATGACCTGCCAGCGCGCTACTGGATCGCGATAGTAATGCTATATGTAGCTGTGTTTGCAGCCGTCATGCTTGTGCTGGCGCGGGTGTTGTACGTGATGCAATTGCTGTAGTTTCATACCGGCTACACACCTGCGCGCCCCTCTCCCGCGCGGGAGAGGGGTCGGGGGTGAGGGGGTGCAATCCCCAAATTCGCACATTATGCAATCCTGTGCTATACTTCAGGCGTTTAACGGAACGCCAGGTCTTGCGCCGACCTGTGCGCGATTGCAAGGAGACTTGTGTGGCGCTCGAAAAAGATCAGAAAGACTCGATCATCGGTGACCATCAGACCCACATCACCGACACCGGATCCCCCGAGGTACAGGTTGCGTTGCTCACCGAGCGCATCAATGGGCTCATCGAGCACCTCAAGATTCACATCCACGATCACCACTCGCGCCGCGGGGTGCTGAAGCTCGTCGGTCGTCGTCGGCGATTGCTGGCCTACCTGAGCGGTAAGGACAAAGAGCGATACCGGGCGCTGATCAAGCGGCTCGGGCTTCGCGGCTAGATTGCGCGCAAGGCAGGTACAGGTGAGTGGTTGGTCATCCGAGCAGCCTGATACGGGCAACTCACGATGATGTTGTGCGGGTTCAGGGCGGCTGCCCCCTGAACCCGCATTCTGTTGGTAGCCACGAATGACGTGGAGCGTCAGGGATTGGAGTGCGCCGATGAGCCGGGCTCGTCGGCGGTCTCTAGTGCCTGGCACTCCCACCGAAGCAGGTCGCACCGTGCGGCCTACAGGAAGAGAGATATGACGGAACGAAAGATTGTCTCGGTCAGTGCCGAGATTGCCGGGCGCACGATGACGCTCGAGACCGGTCGCTTTGCCGAGCAGGCCGATGGTGCGGTGACGATCCGCTATGGCGAGACGCTGTTGCTGGCCACGGTGGTCGGCGCTTCGGCGCGCGAGGGGATTGATTTCTTCCCGCTGACGGTCGATTACGAAGAGCGCATGTACGCGGCGGGCAAGATCCCGGGCAGTTTCTTCAAACGTGAAGGTAAGCCGACCGAGACCGCGATTCTTACTTCGCGATTGACAGACCGGCCGCTGCGGCCGCTGTTCCCTGAGGGCTACCGCAATGAAGTCCAGGTCATGATCACGACGTTCTCGGTCGATATGGTCAATGATCCGAGCGCGCTGGCGATCATCGCGGCTTCGGCTGCGTTGTCGATCTCGAGCATTCCGTTCCTTGGGCCGGTCAGCGGCGTGCAGGTGGGTCATATCGATGGCGCGCTGGTCGTCAACCCTGAGATGGCGCTGATGGTCGATAGCAAACTCGATCTGGTTGTAGCTGGTACGGCCGACGCCGTGCTGATGGTCGAGGCGGGTGCGAGCGAGCTCACTGAAGAAGTGCTGCTCGATGCCGTGATCCAGGGTCACACGGTGGCCAAGCAGATCTGCGCGCTTCAGCAGGAATTGATTGCGCAGGCGGGCAAGACAAAGAAGGAATTCGTGCCGCCGGCCGTCGATGAGTCGCTCACCAGCGCGGTTACGGGCTACGTTGGCACGCGCCTGCGCGATGCCATCAACAACCCGAACAAAGAGGTGCGCCAGGAGGCGACCGACGCGCTCAAGGCCGATGTGATGAAGCGCTTCACGGCAGATGAGCCCGAAGAAGAGATCCCGGCACGCAAGAAGGTGATCGGCGAGATCTACGAGAACTTGATGTACGATGTGGTGCGTTCGGCGATCACCGAGCGCGGTCAGCGCGTCGATGGCCGTGGCACGAAAGATATTCGTACGATCGCGGTCGATGTGGGTATTATCCCGCGCGTCCACGGTAGCGGGCTCTTCACCCGCGGTCAGACCCAGGTGCTGACGATCGCGACGCTCGGCGCGCCCGGCGATGAGCAACGCCTCGATGATCTTGGTCTCGAGACCACCAAGCGCTACATCCATCATTATAATTTCCCGCCATTCAGCACCGGCGAGGTCAAGCGACTCGGATCGCCGCGCCGTCGCGATATCGGTCACGGTGCGCTCGCCGAGCGCTCGCTGATCGCCGTGCTGCCGACGAAGGACGAGTTCCCGTACACGCTGCGGCTGGTCTCGGAGACGCTCTCGTCGAACGGGTCTTCGTCGATGGCGTCGGTCTGTGGATCAAGCCTGGCGCTGATGGATGCGGGTGTGCCGATCAAGCGGCCGGTCGCGGGCGTCGCGATGGGTCTGGTCACCGGCGAAGGTGGCAAGTGGCAGGTGCTGACCGATATCCAGGGCATCGAGGATAACCTCGGTGACATGGATTTCAAGGTTGCGGGCACCACCGAAGGCATCACTGGTCTCCAGATGGATATCAAGACGACTGGCATCACCTACGATATCATGCGGACGGCCTTTGCACAGGCGCGCGAGGGGCGGCTGTTTATCCTCGATAAGATGATGGCGGTGATTAGCACCCCGCGCACCGAACTGGCCGTGACCGCGCCGCGCGTGGTGACGATCCAGATCAGCCCGGAGAAGATTGGCGCGCTGATTGGCCCGGGTGGCAAGACTATTCGGAGCATCACCGAAGCTACCGGCGCGACGATCGATGTCGAGGACGATGGCCGCGTGTTCGTCGCCACTGCCGATGGTGAATCGGCCAGTCGTGCGATCGCGATGGTCGAGGCGCTGACGCGCGAGATCAAAGTCGGTGACAAGTTTACCGGCAAGATTGTGCGAATTATGCCATTTGGTGCGTTTGTTAATCTGGTGCCCGGCAAAGACGGCATGGTGCACGTCAGCGAATTGGATACGTCGCGCGTCGAGAATGTCGAGGATGTCGTCAAGCTCGGCGACGAAGTCGATGTGATGGTGATCGCCGTCGAGCAGGGTACAGGCAAGGTCAGCCTCTCGCGGCGGGCATTGCTCACCGGCGAGAGCGCCGAGGATCGTGTGGCGGCTGGTGGTGGCCGGGGCGCGCGTCCTGGTGGCGATCGTGGTCCGCGCGATAACGATCGCAACCGGCCGCGTCGGCGCGACTAGCGTTCAATCCTGCGCCCCTCTCCCAAGGTGGGAGAGGGGTTGGGAGTGAGGGGAATGAT
>JAYUYF010000468.1:0-3913 GCA_043752605.1 Roseiflexaceae bacterium | reverse complement strand
ATAAATCTCGCGCTCATACGTGATAGCCTCGGCGATCAGCACCTTCTCGACCGTCAAACCTTTAATATCCATCCCCAGAATCTGCGATGCGACGGCTTCGGTCTGTTCGGGAGTATCGGCGAGCTTGACGCCACCCGCCTTGCCACGACCGCCGACAAAGACCTGCGCTTTCACGACGACCTTCGCACCGATCTGTTCGGCAATCGCCCGGGCTTCGGCGGGTGTCGAGGCGACGCCACCACCGGTGACCGGGATGTTGTATTTCGCCAGAATATCGCGTGCCTGATACTCGTGCAGTTTCATCGGTCGCTTCCCCTTGCTCGTGCCGCTACCGTGCCATTATACCCGATGATCTGGTGTGAGAATCAGCACGGGCGCGGGTCATCTGACCCGCGCCCGTGCTGATTCCCATCAACGATGGCTACCACGCACCGTGCGTGGCATCACACGGCCGCGTGACGCCACGTAGCAAGCAGCGTGACTACTTGACTTCGGCGGTGGCACCGGCCTCGACTAGCTTGGCCTTGGCCGCCTCGGCCTCTTCCTTGCTGACCGCCTCGCGTACCGGCTTGGGCGCGGCCTCGACCAGATCCTTGGCCTCTTTGAGCCCGAGGCTGGTGAGCTCGCGCACCGCCTTGATGACCTGGATCTTGTTGGGGCCGGCTGCCGTCAGGATGACGTCGAACTCGGTCTGCTCCTCGACCACCACTGCCGGTGCGGCCTCGCCGCCACCTGCTGCTGCACCCGCGAACTGCATGCCACCCATCATCATCGGCGCGGCGGCAGTGACGCCCCACTTCTCTTCCATCGTCTTCTTAAGCTCGACCAGCTCGAGCACATTCAACTGCTCGATCGTCTCGATGATTGTGTTGACCTTCTCGCTTGCCATGATGTTGGTACTCCTCTTGTTATACGTGACATAATAAAATAACTATTGATTACGCCTGCTCACCGGCGGGCTGCAGTTGATCGATACGTGCTTGCAGCACCGCGACGACGTTGGTGACCGCTGCGTTGATGACACCGACGACACCGCTGACCGGAGCCGCGATACCACCGACGATCTGTGCCAGAACCTCCTGGCGGGTCGGCAGTGCCGATACCGCTTCGAGCAGGTTCTCTTTCATCAAGCTCTTGCCGAGCAAACCACCGCGCACCACGAGCTTCTTCGGGCCTTTGTTAAAATCGGTCAAGATCTTGGCGGTCTTGGCGATGTCACCGTAGGCAAACGTCAACGCCGTTGGGCCGGACAAGAGCTCCTCGATCGCCTCGTGACCAGTGTTCTTGGCCGCGAGGAGCGTCAGCGTGTTCTTCGCGACGATCAGCTCGGCATTCTGCTCGCGCAGCTTGGAGCGCAGATCGGTGATGTCCGCTACCGTCAGACCACGATAATCGGCCACGACCGCGAGCTGCATACGCTGCATCTTCTCCGTCAAATCGGCGACGTTCTCAATCTTGCGTGTTGTTGCCATGGAATTCACCCCCCTTCAAAAACAGATGGGCTGCCGTGCCTATGACACAGCAGCCCACAATGACAGGATGAAACCTGGTCTGGTGGTCTGCCTCGGCGGGTGGCCCGTGGGCCATTAAGCAAGCGCCCGCTGTCTTCGGCACGACATCTTCAGTTATCGCACGACGATTAGGTGCTGATTTGCATTCCCTGCGCAGACGCCGGATCGACGTGTACACCTGGTGCCATCGTGCTGGTAAATGTCACCGTCTTGACGAACGCACCTTTGACCGCCGATGGCTTGACGGCCTTGACGGCATCCATCAGCGCGGTGATATTCTCGAAAATCTGCTGCTCGCTAAAGCTCACGCGGCCAACCGCCACATGGAGCAGACCAGTCTTATCATTGCGGAACTCGACACGGCCACCGCGTACTTCCTGGATGGTCTTTGTAAGATCATCGGGGGTCACAATCGTACCGCTCTTCGGGTTTGGCATCAGACCACGCGGGCCGAGTTTACGACCGACACGACCGACCTTGCCCATCATATCAGGTGTTGCGATCGCGATATCAAAGTCAAAGAAGTTTTCTTTGTCGATCCGCGCGATAATATCATCGGCACCGACAAAATCCGCCCCGGCATTGCGGGCGATCTGCGCAGCATCGCCCTGTGCGAAGACCAGCACACGTACGATTTTGCCCGTGCCGTGCGGCAAGGCGACCGTTGTACGGATTGTCTGGTCAGCGTGGCGCGGGTCGATGCCGAGCCGCATATGCACCTCGACCGTCGCATCGAACTTCACATACGAGGTATCTTTGACGAGCTTCACCGCTTCTTCGGCACTGTAAAGCTTCTCTGCGTCAATCTTTGCGGCCGCTGCGATATACTTCTTGCCGTGATGTTGTGCCATGGTGTTTCTCCTGGTGGTGCATACGGGCAGCGCCCTCCCACCTCATCAGCCAATTACTCTTTGATCGTAATGCCCATGCTACGTGCAGTGCCAGCCAGCGTGTTCTCTGCTGCCTCGACGCTAAACGCATTCAGGTCAGTCATCTTCTGCTCGGCCAGCTTACGCAACTGATCACGCGTAATACTGCCGACTTTTGTACGATTCGGCGTGCCGCTCCCACGGTCAACCCCTGCTGCCTTACGCAGGAGATCGGCTGCGGGTGGTGTTTTGAGCAGTATTGTGAACGAGCGATCCGAGAATATCGTAATCTCGACTGGCACAATTGTACCCGCCATCGGTGATGTTTTCTCGTTGTACTCCTTCACGAAGGCCATGATGTTAATACCATAACCACCGAGCGCTGGCCCGACCGGCGGTGCCGCCGTCGCTTTTCCGGCTGGTAGTTGCAGCTTGACCACGCCTGTGACTTTCTTGGCCACGATATACTCCTTGATACCACGATGCGCACCCCGCGCCCACCGCGTGTTGTCTGCCGCCGAACTAATCGACGAGCTTGGTCACCTGCAGAAAGTCGAGCTCGACCGGCGCTTCGCGCCCGAAAAACGAGACCAGCACGCGCACGCGCCCACGCTCGTGATCAATTGTATCGACAGTGCCCTCGAAATCGGTAAATGGGCCATCGGTAATTTTGATCGCCTGGCCGACCTGATAACTCACCTTGACGCGTGGTGCTTCCTGCTCCATCTGCTTAAGAATTGACTTGACTTCATCATCCTCGAGCGGTGTTGGCTTATTGCCGTGCCCGACAAAACTTGTGACGCCGGGCGTGTTGCGCACGACATACCACGAATTCTCGTTCAGCCGCATCTGCACCATCACATAACCGGGAAACACCTTCTTCTGGACTGTGCGCCGCTGACCGTTTTTGATCTCAATTTCTTCTTCGGTCGGCACAATCACGCGAAAAATTTGATCCTGCATCTCCATCGTGTCAATGCGGTGTTCAAGATTTTGCCGCACTTTGTTCTCATAGCCCGAATACGTATGAATAACATACCAGCGTCGGTCATCCGAGAGCGTCGGAAGCTCTTTTTCGTCTCGTTCCACTATCCGCATCCTCGCCTATCGCGCGGCGACAAGGTTCTGCAATTGCAACAGTAACCATGTAAAAATCGCATCGGTGAAAAAAAGCATCACACTCAACGATGCAGAGAGCACAACAACCACAACCGTCAGACGAATAATTTCCTGGCGCGATGGCCAGACAACCTTGCGCATCTCGCTGCGCGACTCACGAAGTGGCTGCACGATCGCGGTATCGACCGCTCGCCCGACGCCACCCCGGGTCTCTTCATCTTTGACAACAGTCATCAGAACTCCCAGGCCTCGCCCGGCCATTGTGTGCGATGATACCAGACAGTATTGCCTGGCATCATCACACCGTATGTCGTGCTAGAGAATCTTCGAGACGACGCCCGCGCCAACGGTGCGGCCACCCTCGCGGATAGCAAAGCGCAATCCCTCTTCGATCGCCACCGGCACGATCAGCTC
>JAYUYF010000467.1:0-9447 GCA_043752605.1 Roseiflexaceae bacterium | reverse complement strand
CGCCGCTGCGGTCTTCGCCGCGGCCGATACGCAGGTAACTGCCGAGTTGTAATTCGCGCGCAAAATCGGCCAGCGTCGAGGCGCGGATCAATTCGGCGCGCATTTGGGTCAAATCACCTTCGCTGGCGGCAGGCTGGCTGGTGTAGAGCAACTCAG
The DNA here is from genome assembly GCA_043752605.1 of Roseiflexaceae bacterium. Taxonomy (GTDB): domain Bacteria; phylum Chloroflexota; class Chloroflexia; order Chloroflexales; family Roseiflexaceae; genus JAYUYF01. The sequence goes on along the minus strand of JAYUYF010000467.1, from coordinate 9,291 downwards.
TCGCCGCCACATTGAGCACCGCATCACCGAGAAATTCGAGCCGTTCGTTGCTGGTCGCATCGCCAACACGCTCCATCCGCTCGTTGAGCAGCGAGCGATGCACGAGCGCCGCCGCGAGCAGTGTGCGATCGACGGGTACGCCCAGTGCGGCGATCAGGGTATCAAGTACGGGCATCGTGACCGCGGAAGGCGAGCGTCACGTTGTGGCCACCAAAGCCAAACGAGTTGCTGATCGCCGTATGGATTGTGCCCGGGCGCGCGCCACCCGCAACATAATCAAGGTCACACGCGGGGTCGGGGTTCACCAGGTTGATCGTCGGCGGCAGGATACTATCGCGCATTGCACACAGCGTGACAATTGCCTCTATGCTGCCTGCCGCGCCGAGCAGATGGCCAAACTGCGATTTGCTGGCGCTGAATGGCACCTGCGGCGCGCGCGCGCCGAGCAACGCCTTAACGGCCTGCGTCTCGGCGATATCACCCACCGAGGTACTGGTGGCGTGTGCGCTGATATAATCGATCTCGTCGGGCGTAATGCCAGCATTGGCGAGCGCCATCCGCATCGCGCGCAGCGCTCCCTCGCCGCCGGGTGCCGGGTTGGTGATATGGTGCGCGTCAGATGACATGCCGTAGCCGATCAGTTCGCCGAGGATCGGTGCGCCGCGGCTGATCGCAAACTCACGCTCTTCGAGCACCAGCACCGCGCCACCCTCCGAGAGCACAAAGCCGTCGCGGGTGGCATCGAAGGGGCGCGAGGCGGTGAGCGGCTGATCATTGCGGGTCGTCATCGCGCGGCAGCTATTGAAGCCAGCGATACTCACCGGCGTGATCGGCGCTTCGGAGCCACCCGCGACCATGACCTTCGCCCAGCCGCGGCGGATAGTCTCACCCGCCTCACCGATCGCGTGCGCCGCCGTAGCACACGCTGAACTGACGCTATAGCTCGGGCCACGCAACCCGTGCATGAGCGAAACCGCACCCGAGGCCATGTTCGCGATCATCGCGGGCACCACAAACGGGCTCAAGCGGCTGGCACCCTTCTCGCGGATCGCGTTCACCGCATCTTCGATCGTCGTAATACCACCGATGCCACTGCCGATCAGGACGCCCACATCATCCGCGATATCGGTGGTGATCCGCAGATCGGCGCTGCGCAGCGCCTCATTGGCGGCAGCAACCGCAAAATGGATGAAGCGGTCATTGCGACGCGCCTCTTTGCGATCCATGTAATTTGCCGGGTCGAAGCCATGAACCTCACCCGCAATTTTGGTCTCGAGCCCGTCCGTCGGGCAGAGTGTGATCGGGCCGATACCACTGCGCCCGCTGCGGATTCCTTCCCACAGCGTCGGCACATCGAGCCCAAGCGGGCAGACGACGCCCATGCCTGTAATGACCACCCGTCGTGCCATTGACACCGCTCCTTGCGCCAGCCGATCCGTATCAGGCGCGCATTATAACACGCTGCGTCAGCGGCGTAACAACTGGCGCGCGGCACGTTCGCCCTGTAGCGCTTCGTCGTGTTCGGGATCGATCCGCAGTGCCATCAAAAACGCGCGCAGCGCTTCATCGGTGTGGCCAAGCCGAAGTTGGGTGGCACCGAGTCGCTCCCAGCTCGTGAGCGCGCGCGGATCACGCTGCACGATCTCATCATACAGTGCTGCCGCACGTTTGAAGCGCTCCTGATCAAAGTACAGGTCGGCCAGATTGCGGCGCGCCGTCGTATCGTGCGGGGCGAGCTTGGTCGCGCGCTCGAACGCTGCTTCGGCGGCGCGCAGATTGCCAGTACGGCGAAACAGCAGGCCACGCTCATTCCAGAGGTTCGGGTCGTTCGGCGTATACGAGAGGCCGGTCTCGAAGGCATCGGCGGCCTTCTCGGTCTGGCCAAGCGCGGTGTGTACCGCGCCGCGTGCTGTGTAGAGTAGCCCAAACTCGCTACGGCTGACCGCGCGGCGCAGCCCCTCGTCCACCGCCACCAGCGCCTCGTGGTACTGCCACAGCTTGAGCCGCGTGGTGGCGAGATGCGCCCAGACCTCGGCACGCCCACGTTCCAGCTCGGCCCCATCGCTGAAGCAGCGCAAGGCCTCGCTGTACTCGTTCAGCCGCATGTGTGCCAGGCCGCGTTCGATCAGGCGCTCGCAGGCCTCGAAATCGTCTTCGGGCCACTCGACGGTGAACGGCGCACCGGCAATCACGACGCGCGCGCGTTGCAGCGCGGCCTCGACCTCGCTGAAGCGCTCGAAACGCTCGGCCACGCGGCGCGCCATACAGCGCAACACAATCTCGGCCAGCACCGGGGCCAGATTGGGGCGCAGCGTGCGTGGATCACGCGCGGTACCCTGGCGGATGAGCTTGATCAACGACTCATCACGCGGCGAGTCAAACGGCAATCGACCGGTAAGGCACTCGTAGAGCAGCACACCAAACGCGTAGATATCCGTCCAGACACCAGCCGAACTACCGCCTTCGAAGAGCTCGGGAGCCATGTAGGGCAAGGTACCGCTGAGCACATCGTTGGGCAACGTGGTGCGCATGCGATTGGGCGCACTGCGCGGGTCGCGCAGTTCTTCGCTCCATTGCCAGGCCGGCAAAACCTTCGAGAGACCAAAATCGGTGACCTTGGCCTGCCCATCGAGCGTCACCAGAATATTATCTGGCTTGAGATCACGATGCATCAGCGCAGCCTGATCGACGGCATACTGCATGCCGCGGCAGATCTGGATACTGTAATCGATCGCCTCGGTCGGGCTCATCTTGCCCGTCAGCGCGCGCAGTGTACCACCGTGAACGTACTCAGCCACCACGTGTGGCTTGCCCAGCAGCGGCAGCACATCGAACGCACCGACAACATTCGGATGGTTGCCAAGCCGCATCCAGATCTCAGCCTCGGTATTAAAACGCGCGATCGCATCGTCATCGAAAAGGTATTTGTTCAAAAATGTCTTGAGCACGACGTGCCGTCGCCGCCGCCGATCATACACAATATACACAACGCCCATCGCACCGCGCCGAATATTTTCGACTTCGAAGCGCTGTTCGATCAGGTCGCCAATCGCAAATTCGCGCCCGAGTTTATCATCTGCGGTACGCGTGGACCGCTTCTTGAAAAATCGTTCGAGCATATGTCCTCATCCCGTTGCACGGTCGGTGCGGTCGTCATTGACCGGCACGCGTGCGCAACACTATTGATATGCTACCACGCGCAAGAGTGTGCGACAAGTAGGGCCGAAGTTGCGCTGCGTCCCAACACTACAGGTCGCGCACCAGCAACACGGTTATATCGTCAGCATAGACAACGCGCCAGCCAGCAGCACGTTCGAGCGCGGCGAGCAGCGGTGCCTGCTGTTTGACGTTGAGCAGCACACCGTCGATTTGATATTTCTTCAGCAACTCCGGCAGGTCATTTGCCTGCGCCAGATTGATATAATCGCGCCACTGCTGCAGCGGGTACAGCTCGATCCGTGGATCGATAAACACCGGCTGCTCGGGCGCGGCCCAGATCAGATACGATCCATATGGCAGCGCGTGAAACAGCCGCTGCGGCCGCACGGGTAACGCCCGCAACGCGCGCACCGCAGCCACGGGCGTCTCCTCTGCGACCAGCGCGCCCACGTTCGGTGGCAACAGCAGCGGCTTGACCCACGGCAGCCCCAGCACCACCAGTAAGCCGACGACGCCGATCAGCAGCGCGTTGAGCCGTGGCTCACCCGCCGATAACGGGCCTTTGGGCGCCGGCAAGATACTGGCCAGCTGCACGGCCAGCAGCGGCGCGGCTACAAAGCCGAGCCAGACGATATTGCGCGTGGCACCGAGTGCCAGCCAGAGAAACGCGAGCGTCAACATGATGTCGGTAGTATCCGGCCGCTGCCGCGCATATGCCAACACACAAAGGGTAAAGATTACAAACAAAAAGAACAGTGCGCCATTGATATCGCGCACCGTCGGCGGCGCCCATTCGGTCACCAGATTGGTGACGGCACTGGTGCCAAGTAAGTCTCGCACGTAGCCGATCACCCCCGGCCCGCGTGGGTTGAGCAGCGTGGCGAGCGCCGCAATCGCGCCCCAGAGCGTCAGCGCACGCAGGTGCGGCAGGGCCGCGCGCAGATTTGGCCAGGCATCGAGCAGCGCGCCCGCCCCAACGATCGCGATCAGCACAAAGCCGAGCACAAAGCTGCCGTGCATATTGACCCACAACACCATGATCAGCGGCAGGAGCCAGAGGGGAGCAGCCGACCTCACCGCCGGTTCTGCGCCCCTCACCCCCGGCCCCTCTTCCACACGGGGAGCAGGAGGCCGGGCACGTCGATAGTCGCTGAGCACGGTGAGCAAGCCGACGAACAGCAGAAAGACATAACTCTGCGGCCGGATCGTCCAGTTGTCGAATGAGAGCGGCAGCACCGCGAGCAGTAGCAGCGCGACGCACAACCGTGGCCGCCCGCTGCGGATGATACAGAGCCGCAGCAGCAATGCATAGCTCAGGGCTATCACCAGCGCCTGTACGATGATCATGAGCGGCAGACCGCCCGCGCTGTGGAGGCCGTACATCAGCACCTGTGCCAGCCAGGGCTGGTTAAAATATGGCTCGTCCGCGCGCGTGAACGAGAACGCATCGACAAGTGGCACCGCGCCGCTGTTCCAGATTGTGCGGCCGGTCGCGATATGCCACCAGAAATCGTTTGGCGGCACGGGGGTGAGCAGCGGCCGCAGACCAACCAGCGCCACCGCGCAAAACAGATAAACATCATCGAGTGTCGGCCTGCGCCGCGTCGGTGTAGCGTTTGTCATCGTATCCTTCGATAGATTTCGGTGCGGTCCTGCGCAAATTCGCGCCGCCAGTTGGCCCGATCGGCAGCCAGCACGGCAGCGAGCCCGCCCTGACGCGGCAGATCCAGCATTACACGCTCGATATTGTAGTCGCTTATTAACCGATCGACCTGCTCGCCATTCGAGATCGCCTGATACTGGCCCCAGATCGCCAGCGGAAAGAGCTCGACGCGCGTATCGACAAACACCGGCGTCGTATCGCCCAGCGCCCAGATCAGGTACGACCCGTAGGCCATATCGTTGAACAGCCGCCCCGGCGCGGGGTTGGCACGCAGATACTCGGCGGCGGCCACGGGTGTATCATTGGTGAAGAGCAATGGCGCGCCAGGCACAGCGGCGAACAGACCGCGATACCAGGCCGGCACGGGAAGCTGCGCCTTGAATGGTGGCTGGAGCGCGACGAGCCCCACCAGCACCGCCAGGATCGTCGCGCCGACCACCAGCCGCTCGGCGCGCACCCCCGGCTCCGTTCCCAGAACGGCAGCGGGAGGTGCGGGGCGACCAAGGCATTGCGCGAGGATCGGCATTGCCGCCAGACCAAACCAGACCACATAGCGCTGGCCGCTGCACGCCAGCCAGAGCAGCGCACAGCACAGCAGCACGTCGGTGAGCGTCGGGCGTCGTGGCCCGGCACCAAACGCCGCCAACAGCAGCACCACCGCGAGGAAGAAGACCGCACCGGCGGGCGCGCGCGGGTTGGGCGGCTGCCACTCGACGACCAGCCGCTGGCTCGATGGGTCGGTGAGCAACCGGAGCACGTAACCAAAGATCTCGACCCCGATCGGGTTGACGATCGGCGCGAGGCTGACAGCCAGCGCCGCCAGCGCCAGCCAGCTCACGCGCCGCCGCGCCGCTAGATCGTGCGCCAGCCACGCCTCGGCGGCGGCACCCACCACAAAGATCCAGGCCAGCACGGGTGCCAGTACAAACGAGCCGTGCGCGTTTGCCCAGAAGACTGTGATCAGCGGCAATGCCAGCAGCCAGCGAGCTGCGAGCTGGCCCGCCGCGATGCGTGCGGCGATGCCGACAAACACAACAAACGGCAACCAGGCCCAGTTCTGTGGCCGCGTGCCAAAATTGTTGCTCGCCATCGCGCCCGCCAGCAGCACCGCCAGCCCGGCCAACCGCCAGCTGCCGCTGCGCCGTTGCGCCTCAACGACCACCGCCGCAAACGCCAGTGTACCGAGGATATTGCGCGCCTGTACCGGCCCGCCCGGCCCAAACAGCACCACAAGTTGATACGCTAGCCAATCCGCCAGCCAGGCAGCATACACAAACGGTGTGTCGGCTGGCACACCCCAGGCAAAGATATTGGTGCGCGGCACACCTTGCGTTTCCACCAACTCGCCGACTTTGAGATGCCACCAGAAATCGTGCGGCGACGAAGGAGCGAGCGCAAGAAACGCGGCCACCAGGGCCAGTGGCAACAGCGCCCAGAGATGCACCACCCGCAGCGAGAGCTGGCTCAAATTTTCTGCCCCCGAACTGATCAGAAGTCGTTACCATTGGGTGATTGTACGGTAGCGCCGCTGCGGTATTCTAGCATGGAGTACAGGAAGGGAACGTCTATGACAACAGAGACAGTGGTGCGCAGCGTCCCGCCGGTGGTCTGGAGCCGCCCGATGGCCGTAGCCGATTGCACCGTCGTGGTGCCCACCTACAACGAAGCCGAGAATATCGCGCCATTACTGACGCGGATTGTGGCGTTGCCGCGCTTCCGCGTGCTGGTTGTCGATGATAACTCGCCCGATGGTACGGCCGATATCGTGCGCGAGCTCGCCGCGCGCGAGCCGCGGATCGGGCTGTTGCGCCGCAGCGGCAAGCTCGGCCTTGGCACAGCATACATCGCCGGGTTTCGCCGCGCGCTGGCCGAAGGAGCGGAATACATCTTCGAGATGGACGCCGACTTCTCGCACGATCCGGCATACCTGCCCGCGCTGCTGACCGCCGCCGAACAACGCTATGATCTGGCACTTGGCAGCCGCTACATCCCCGGCGGCGCGACGACCGACTGGGGCGCGCTACGGCGCTTTATCAGCCAGGGCGGCAACACCTACGCGCGCGTGATTCTGGGGTTGCCGGTGGCAGATGCGACGGGCGGGTTCCGCTGCTACCGGCGCGCCGCACTGGAGGCGGTGAACCTCGACACGATCCGCTCGAACGGGTATTCGTTTCAGATCGAGATGGTATACCGCGTGTTACGCGCGGGTAAGCGTGTCGGCGAGATCCCGATCGTCTTCCCCGATCGACGCGTCGGGCAATCAAAGATGTCACGCCGGATTGTGATCGAGGCGCTGATCGAGGTCTGGCGGATGCGGATGCGCGGGTAGGGTCGAAGCCATGCTTCGGCCCTACAGGTCGGGACGCGTTACCGGCCAAACCGGATCGGCGTGTCAACGCTGATCAACTCGGCGCGGCCACCATCGCTGAGATCCCAGAGCCAGAGCGTCGTGGGGCCGAAGGGTGCGGGGACTGCCGGGCCGTAGGGGCCACGGTTGGCGGCATCGAGCGTGACATATGCCAGCGCATCACCCACAGCCTGGAACTCGCCAAATGGGGCAAGTGCGCTGCCCACCGCTACCACCCGCAGATCCGCACCGGGCGTCAACGCATTGAGCGTATAGGTCAGCACGGCATCGCTGGCGCAGGTGCTCGTCAGATAGAACAGCGTGCCATCCTCGCCCCAGGCCACCGGGCGCGCCCAGTACACATCATCGACCGGGTCAACTCCCGCCACCTGCTTGCCGGTGCGATCGAGGAGCAGCAGATCCGCGCCACCATCGTTGCTGCGTTGCGCCTCGATCGCGATCACATTGCCATCCGGCGATACCAGCGGTGCGCCAAGCTGCGTGTAGCGATCACCGCGCAGCAATTCGGCGCCGATGTCGGTCTCGCTGCCGTTGCCATCACGCACAAAGATCGAGCTTCGTCCATCTTCGGCGGCGACGAGATACACCAGGCTGCGCGCATCGAGCCACTGCAACCCCGAGCGGCTCCACTCATCAGCGTTCACCACGCGTGTCGGCGCGCCATCACCGCGTACCGGCAGCGTGTAGATCGTGCGCTGCGGCGGCATATCATCGGTCTCATCCGTCACAAATGCGATCGTACTGTTATCTGGCGAGAAGACCGGCCCGGCGCACGAGCGCCCGCTATCGGCCAGCAGCCGCGCGTCGCTACCATCGAGTTGCACACCCCACAACGCGGCGGGCGCGCGCGGATCGCCTGCATCGGCACCGGCGCTGCTGGCGCAGAACGCGATCAGGTCGGCCGGTTGGCTGACGGCGAACGACGTAATCGATCCAAATAGATCGGCGCGCACACTCTTGGTCAAATTACGGTCGGCACCGGCGGTATAGCGGTACAAATCGCCAGCGCGCAGGTAATAGATAGGGTTGGCTGGCGCGGCCGGTTTGCCACTGGCGGTGCGCAACAGATCGCTACTGCTACTGAGCGGCGACTGACGCGCGACCTTGAGTTCGAGCCGCAGCGGGTCATCAAACATGCGCAATTCGAAGGGTGCCGGGGCCGCCAGCGGGATCACCAGCGCGGCGCCATTGGCGGCCAGTGGATCGTAGATAAACACTGCCTGCGTAATCACTGTCGTCCCCGAGAGCACGACGGTGGGTGTAATCACCGAGGCGCGGAAGGCATCATCGTGCGTCCAGCCCGCCAGATCGATCTGGATCCGGTAATCGCCCGGCAGCACCGGATCGCCGAGGGCCGTGGGTGCGGCAGCCACAGGTAGGCAGCGCGCCAGCGCCGAAGGCGGTGCAGAATCGGCTGTTTGCACCAGTCCAATCGTGATTCGCTCAAATGCCGTTTCGACCGTGCTGGTGATCGCAGCGACGCGTACCGAGAAGCGCGCCAGACCATCATCACCCGGCAGCGTCGCGCGCTGGGTACAAAAGCCGAGCGACGCGATCGCCGGATTGGGTGTGGCGGTGGGTGGCAGCGCCGTGGGCGATGGCACCGGTGATGACGATGGCGTGGGCGATGGGCCGACCGTCGGCGTGCTCGTGGGCGGCACAGCGGTGGGCGATGGCGTGTCGGTCGCCACCGGCGTCAGCGTGGGCGTGGGCAAGCCAGCCTGGATCGTCTCGACGTTGCGGATCTGTTCCTGCTCGGCGATCGAGGTCTGTTCGCAGGCGCTGGTGAAGAGCAGCACACAGCAGAGGGCAAGTAATCGGCGCATAATGCTCCGTCGTTATGAATCGCCCATCAGGGCCACACGGATCCAGCCACGGCGCATCGCATACACGACGGCCTGCGTACGGTCGTTGACCGCCAGCTTGCGCAAAATAGACGAGACGTGGTTTTTGACGGTCTGATTGCTGATATCGAGCTGCGCCGCGATCTCTTTATTGGTCTGCCCGGCGGCCACCAGCTCAAGCACTTCGAGTTCGCGCGGCGAGAGCGGCGAATAGATACTCTGCGTCTCTTCATCTGAAGCCATCTGACGGAATGTGG
>JAYUYF010000466.1:0-3929 GCA_043752605.1 Roseiflexaceae bacterium | reverse complement strand
AAGATTTGTACAGGTATAGTTGATAGGTGTACTAACGAGATATTCAATGTATTGTTCGCGTGTCAACATAGGGTTTATTCCGTGTGTACTACAGAACTGCGTCGATAGTACCATGGTCGCGTCACGAAATCAAGCCCAGATATGACCATTGCAAATGTATATAAATGGTTAAAGCGAAAGTCCTGACAATCTAATGATACTGTGCATGATCATTACCAACTCCTGTCGGTAGGTTGGAACAAACACCAGCGTATTCACGGGAGTATTCTGCATCTCGATATTCGCAACAATAAGATCTGGGTGCAGTATGACGGAACTGAGGAGGGTATTGCCAATCGGTTAGTCGAATTAGGTGTGCCACGAGCAGACATCGTACTGGGATTTCATGCACCATATCAGCGGCAGTATACTGACTTTAGTATTGGCTAGGTGTTTGCGCCCCGAACGCAGCCCAACACCGGCTTGCAACCGACGCCCCTGCCGTGGCGATTTCGTCAGGCTGATGTTGTAAAAAGCTCGTGCCATCTACCAACGCCCCGCTGGGCAGGGCCAAGGCTGAACGCCAGCCCTTGCACGGTACGCCCTCGCTGCATATGAGCTCCTCAATTCAGTTCCTTAGACCGGACAACCGAGATCAGTCTAGATCATGCCCGTGCGCCACTTGATCTTTGACCCTGACGGTTTTGCCGATCTGGCGTGGCGGATCCAGCAGGATCGCAAAAATGCCCCGCACCCTACCACGCGCCCACGATTTCCCGCACAAGCTGAACGTAGACCTGTCAGGTCTGGCAGTACCTGCGCCGCATCTCCGCGAAACGCGCTACTTCACGACGCGGTACTGCAAATGGGTGACACCCGGCGACGCGAGCACCCGTGTCTGCTCAAGCTGCACCACCCCGATCTGGTCGAACAACCGCAGCCCGCCGCCGAGCAGCACCGGTACCAGATGGATCTGTATCTGGTCGAGCAGCCCGGCCCGCAGCATCTGCTGCGCGATAGATGCGCCGCCTGCCACGCAGACCGTCTTCGCGCCCGCCGCCGCCTGCGCCTGCGCCACCGCCGCTGCGATACCCTGATGCACAAAGATGAATTCGACACCTGCGCGCTGGATCGTCGGGCGCGCGCGGTGGGTAATCACAACATGCGGCACTTTGTAGGGCGTCTCAAAGCCATCTGGCTCATCGCCAAAGGCGCGTCTGCCCAGAATCATCGCCCCGATGCCGGTTATCAGTTCATCGATTACCGCGACGGCGTGGCCTGCAGGCGCAAAATACCAATCGTGCAGCCCACCATCTTCACCATCCGGGCCGGAGACAAAGCCGTCGAGCGACATCGCCATGTCGAGTGATACCAGTCCCATCGCCACCTCACTGTTCCTGATCGCGTGCAGTGCCAGTGTAGCACAGGCGTACGCCGCTCATCGCCAGCCAGCCAGCGCGCGCGAGAGATGCCAGCTCGGCCAGCCACCCGCGTCTGCCGCAGCGATCTGCTCCTGCTGCCGGATCAGCAGTTCGGCAAAGAACGCGCGGGTTGGTTCATCATACGGGCAATCGTCCGCTGTGCGCAGCACATCGCCGCGTCCTGCACAGCCGACACTCGCCGCGCGGATCGCACCGTAGGCATCCGACGACAGGCTTTCGAGCAATTCGATCGTCAGGTAGTCCTCGGTCACAACCCCGCGCCGCGCGATTTCGCGCACAATCGTTGCTTCAGGGTTGCTGAGCGAGAGCACTGCCAGCAACACCATGCCGACGACCGCGCTGCCGTGGCCAAAGATCCGCGCCCGCCCGCGCTGGATCGCCAGCATACACAGCACCAGCGCCACCGCGATCCACGCCATGAACCACTGCGTAAAGATCCGTAGCTGGGTAAAGCCGTACGCCGCCTGATACAGCTGCATTCGTAGATACGCCGATGCCACCAGCCCAAGCGTCAGCAACGCCAGCAACCCGGCCGCCAGCAGAAATGCACCCTGCGCCCGGCCGCCCTCGCGCCGCGTGAAGTGCGCCAGCGTGCGGAGCAGCAGCAAAACCAGCAGCGCCACCAGCGTCAATTCGAAGAAGCCGCGCCGCGCGTAATCGGCGTATGTCATGCCGCTGGCATCAAGCGCGGCCTGGCCGCCAAACAGATACTGGATCTGAACCAGCGAGAACAGCAGAAACAGCAGATCGACACACACGATCACCGTCACGCCCGTCGTCCAGTCGAGCGGTGCGACGTGCGATCCGCGTAGCCGCTCGGTGACCCGGCCAGACGCAATCCCGCGCGCGGTGTTGCCATTGGCGATCGCCACGCCCAGCCCACCCGCACAGAGCCAGCTCGCGGCCAGGATCGTCATCCCGTGTTGTAGCAGCCCGCCTGGCAGATCAAGCGTCAACACGCGGCCGAGCAGCGTGGCGAATGCACCATCGGCCATGGCCAGCAGCAGCGTGAAGGTTCCCACAATCGGGGCCGCGATCAGCAGGCCGACGGCCACTGGTGCCAGCGCCCGCAACCCCGGCCCGCGCGGCACCAGCGCCGCCGCACTCGCGGCCGCAAGCACAAATGGCTGCATCAACGCAGTGGCTGCTACGGTGATGCTTTGGCCAAGCCATTCAAGTGGCAGCCACCTTGCCACCGCGCCCCGGCCAAAGCCGGCCACCAGCAGCGTCAGCAACCCGAGCGATGTCAGCATGTTGAGCATCCGCAGCGTCGGCTCGGCGATCATCGCGGTGAGCGTGGCAAACAGCAATGCCAGCAGCGCCAGCCAGCGGTCGCCGCGCGCCGGGGTGATACCCGCGTGTCGCGCCAGCGCCGCCAGCAGCGCTAGCCCGCCCGCCACAAACAGCGGCACCGAGATCCCCGGCGCGCACCCGCCGAACAATGCATCGGCGCAGATTCCAAGCACCAGCCCGGCCGCCAACACAAGATGGGTGATATTGCGTTCCATGATGTGCTCCTCTGTGCCCCGGCGCGCGCATCCTGCGTTGCCCGCATCCCGTATGCGCCCGCCGCCCCGGCCCCGCCGCGCCATTGCATTCTACCCCAGCCGTCACGCCGGATCCACCCCGCACGTGCGCGGCCCTGCGCACCTGTGTGCATGCAACAAATCGCGCAGTCCCGTGGTATTGTGGGTACACATGTACGGCGCACGACGCGCCGCACAGACACAACGGAGCACAGCATGTCTTTTAATCCTTCATTCGGTATCGACCGTGCCGCAGCGGTGACGCGCGGCGCGATGGACCGGGTCTACCTCTGGATGACGGCCGGCCTGCTGCTGACGGGCGCAGTCGCCGTCGGCGTGGCCAATTCGCCCGAACTCCAGGCGCTTATCTTTGGCAATGGCGTCATCCTGATCGGTCTGATCGTGGCGCAGTTTGGCATCGTGATCGGGCTCACCTGGCTGATCCAGCGCATCTCGGCACCGGTGGCCACCGCGCTGTTTTTGCTGTATGCAGCACTCACTGGGCTCACGCTGTCGTCGGTCTTTCTGGCGTATACCAGCGCCTCGGTCGCCACGACGTTCTTTGTCACGGCGGGCGCGTTCGCCGGGCTGAGCGCATTTGGCTACCTGACCAAGCGCGATCTCTCGGGTATCGGCCGCTTCCTGGTCATGGCGCTGATCGGGTTGCTGCTGGCAACAGTTGCCAACTTTTTCTTGCGAAATTCAGGTCTGACGCTCGTGCTCACCTACCTCGGTGTGCTGATCTTTGCTGGCCTCACAGCCTACGACACGCAGCGCATCAAGACGATGATGGCTGATGTTCAGGGCGAAGAGGGCATCCAGCGCATGGCGATCTATGGCGCGCTGACGCTGTATCTCGATTTCATCAACCTGTTCCTCTACCTGCTACGCATCCTGGGCGATCGGCGGTAGGGGCGTGACGGGGTGAAGAGTAGGGCCGAAGCATTTCCGGCGGCTGGTACGTCGGCGCAGAAATGCTTCG
>JAYUYF010000465.1:0-3929 GCA_043752605.1 Roseiflexaceae bacterium | reverse complement strand
AGTATCGCCTCTCGTGCCAGATCGTCTGCGACCACGATATGACCGTCGAGGCTTCGATGACGATCGAGAGCGAAGGTTGGACCGATGCGGGTTCGGCGATCGAGCCGACCGTCACACCCGTCGCCGAGTGGCAGCCGCGCAGCAGCTTTACCCCGTAACTCAAATATCATTGTCGTTGCGCAGGTTTGGCCCGCACCCCCGACCCCTCTCCCGCACGCGGGAGAGGGGAGCGCAGTGTTCAATTATGCAGATCTACTGTTCGCCGTCGGGTCAGACACAGCCCAACCGGTCGGGCCACCCAGTGTGCGGTTTTGGGGGTCGAGGGGGCCGAAAGGCTCCACGCGGGGGTGCGGGGGGCAGCGCCCACCTGCCGCCGCGCCGCGCAGGCGCACAGATATCTGGTGACAATCTCGTCATACCCATACGCTATGATTGCGATGTGCTATCCCGTATGGTAGTATGCCGTTGTTCACCAATTTTCAACCGGAGGATCGTGTGCAACTTCAGGGGCACCTTTCAGCCTTCCCCCTGCGCGAACTTGTCGAACTCGCCTGTGCGACATCGATGACGGGCTATATTGAGCTGGCGCGTGATGCGGCCCCGGTGCGGCTCTACACCCGCGATGGCAATATGCTGCACGCAGTCTGGGGCCCGATCGAGGGGCACGATGCGCTGGCGCTGTTTTTTGCTGGTGCCCCCACGACGTTCGAGGTCGTCGCGGATCTGGCTGAGACGCCCAAAACGCTGTATGGTGAGCCCGGCTCGCTGCTCGCCGAGGCACACCTGGCGGCGCGTACCTGGAGCGAGGTATTGCGCTTTATCCCTGGGCCGCATCTGGTGCCGACGCTGGTTGCCAGCACCAATCAGGTGCGGATCTCGGATACCAACTGGCCGGTCGTCGCACAGATCGATGGCGTCCGCACGCCGCGCGCGATCGGCGATGAAATTGCCTGGTCGCTGCTTGCGACGTGCAAGGCACTGGCCGCGCTCAATTACGATGGCTTGCTGCACTTTAGCGCACCGCCCGCGCCGGTCGTCGTGCCCGTCGCGCCTGCGCTGCCGCTTATCACCGCTGTGCCGCCGCGCAACACCGGCTTTCTGGATCGCCTGATCGCCAGGGCGCTCGAACATCAGGCCGAGAGCCAGCGCATCTCCGATTCTGCACCACGTTCGGGCGAGGTGTACAGCCAGCGCTATGTTGATACCGAACGCTAGCCTGCGCCTGTGAAACGCGGGCTCCCCTGGCTGAGCGCTGTTCTGCTGCTCGGTCTTGCCGCATGGGTCGAACCACTCGTGCGTGTGCCGCTGGCGTTTGCGCTCCTGCTTGTTTGCCCCGGCTATCTGCTCGCTGAACTGAGCCACGACACCCGGCCGCTCGCCGCGCAACTCGCCAGTTGGCCACTGGCGGGGGCTGCACTCACTGGCGCGCTGTATCTGTGGGCGGGCACCGCGCGCGTGGCGCTGGCCCCGTCGGTGCTGGTGCTGCTGAGCGCGTCGCTTGCAATCGCCACGGTGGTCGTCGCGTTGCGCCCGCGCCGCAGTCTACCCGAACCAAGTCGGCCTGCTGTTCCTCGCTCTCCCGCACCGGGAGCGGGGGCGGCGGTGAGCGGGCCGATCACCCGCGATCCTGCTCTTGTGCCCGCACTGACGGCGCTCGGGCTGGTGGCCGGGCTGGTGGGCTGGGCGCGTGTTGTGCAGGCAGAAGGATTGTACGTGCCGCTGTGGGTCGATTCGCTCCATCATACGCTGCTGGTGCGTGTGGCGTTTGAGCGTGGCGCGCCGCCGATTGATCTCACCCCGTACCTGCCCGTTGACCAACTGCTCTACCACTGGGGTTACCACGTCGTACTCGCCACCGCCCTGCACACGGCAGGCGGTGCGGTGCCAGCCGATCTGCCGGGTGCGCTGCTGGCAGCTGGTCAGATTGTCGGCTTTCTGGTGCCGCTGGCCTGGGGTGCGGTGGCCTGGCAGCTCACACGGCGGCCGCTGGCTGCGCCGGTGGCGGCGCTGGTGGCTGGCCTGGTCTCGATCATGCCCGCGTTCTACCTGAGCTGGGGGCGCTACACGTTGCTGTTTGGCATGCTGCTGTTGCCCGGCGTGCTGCTCGCGCTGGGCGATGCCCTGCGTACGGGTGGCTGGCGCACGCTGCTGCGCGCCGTCGTCGCGCTCGTCGCGCTCACGCTCACGCACATCGCGGTCACGTTGCTGGCGATTCTCTGGGTGGTGGCGTTGCTGCTGCTGGCCGCAGCACCCGCGCGCGCGCTCCGCCGCGCGCTGCTGGTTGCACTCGCCGCCACCGTGCTATGCGCGCCGTGGCTGGGGCAATTGTTCGGGCGCGCGCAGTGGCGCAGCGGGCCGACGGCGGCGGCGGTGGTGGGCGATCCCGGATTCAACGCTCTGGCCGAGGGCCTACTCTGGACGTCGCCAAACTTGCCGCTGGTGGCGCTCGCCGCGCTGGCGGCGCTGCTGGGATTGCGCCGCCGCCGTCGCACTGTTGTGCTGCTGGTGCTCTGGTGTGCTGGCATCATGCTGCTCGCCAACCCGCCGCTGATCGGCTTGCCGTACCTGTCGCTGTTCACCAATGAGACGGTGGCGATCACGATGTTTGCGCCGCTGGCGCTGCTGATCGCGGCGGGTGTTGCCGATCTGCTGCGTGGCGCGCGCGCGCAGTGGGTGGCGGCGTTTGTGATCGTGGCGCTGGCTATTTGGGGTGCCGGGCAGCAGCGCAGCGTCGTGCGCGCCGACACGCGCCTGGCCGATGCCGCCGATCTGCGCGCGATCGCGTGGGTGCGCGACAATCTGCCTGCCGATGCGCGCTTCGTGGTGCGCAGTACCCCCTGGCTGGCGACGGTCGATCGCGGGCTTGATGGTGGCTGGTGGCTGTTGCCGCTGGCGGGCCGCGGCGTCAGTACGCCACCCGTGATCTACAACAACGGCGGCGCCGCATACCGCGCGCGCGTCGTCGCCGAGAGCAGCTTCGCGCGCTCGGATGCAGCCAATGACCCCGCGCAGATCGCCGCCTTCATGCGCGCCGCAGGCTACACGCACGTCTACACCCGCGCTGGCGCAACACCGCTCGATCCCGCGCGCCTTGGTGCATCGCCGCGTTTCGCCGCTGTCTATGCGGCCGATGGGGTGACAATCTTCGCGCTGCGCGGGCCGTAGTTCAACAGCAGATTGGCTTACAAACGGTCGCTCGATAGTCGATCGGCATGCTTCTGCACGATCATTTGGATTTTGGTACGATACGGCTGCCAATCCGTATCAGCCAAAAAAGGTAGAGGCTAGCATCATTGAATGCCGCAAGAATCTCATTTTCGAGATCGATACGTTCGCTATTCGTCAAGGCTTCTCTGAGCGCTAGCTGTCGACGCATACGCAATCTATCTGTGCGACTCGCGCGCGAGGATCGCATAGCGGTACAAGTCGCGCCAGGTGTCATCGGTGTACTCGCACTCGACATAATGCGCTTCGCGCCGCATACCGAGCTTCTCCATGACGCGGTACGACGCCACATTCTCCGTCCGGCAGATCGCCCAGACGCGGTGTAATTGCAGTTCGCCAAAGGCTACTTCCAGTAGCGCGCGCGCCATCTCGGTGGCATACCCCTGGCCGTGATAGCCGGGCGCGATCGTCCAGCCGATCTCGGCCTCGGCCGCCGCCACATCCACGATCTTCAGTGGCAGCCAGCCAATCATCGCGCCGGTGCTACGCAGCGTCGGCGCGAGCATAAAATATCGGCGTGGCACTTCGGCGGCCCACTCCTGCATCCGTTCGAGGTAATTGCGCGTCATCTCGGGCGTGATCGCGCGTGCGCCACGGTAGCGCTGGATTGCGGCGTCACTATCGATCACGCGCAGCGCGTCAAAATCATCGTTGCGGAACTCGCGCAATATGAGTCGTTCGGTCGTGATTTCCATCGCTCCTCC
>JAYUYF010000464.1:0-3947 GCA_043752605.1 Roseiflexaceae bacterium | reverse complement strand
AGGTCGCGTCACAGTTCAACTGCCTCGAAGCACCCGGCGCGCAGATTGTGCCCGTGGCAGACTATTTCGGCGACCCGACACAGGGCCCGCGCGCGTCGATCTCGGCATATTCTGGCACATTGCTGCGCCACTATGCCGCCCCGGATGGTCACGGCGGGCGCTTCGTGCAGACCAGCGATGGGCCGCAGATCAACCTGCTCGACGCGGTCTGCGCGCCTGGTGTGGCAACGGTGCGCAGCGGCTACCTCACCGCCAGAAACATTGCGGATCGGGCGACGTTCATCGCGGCACTCGAGCGCGATTTCGAATCACTGCGCGTCGGTGTTCACGATGATCTGCCGGTGCTGCTGGGCTACAACTGGGACGGCGCGGTGGCGGGCGAGCCGCGCATCGGCCAGGTGTTCACTTCGACCTTCGCGGGTGGCGGCTACAGTGGTGTACGCCCGGATGATCCACGCTACCTCCCGATCTGCACCGCGTTGCTGCGTGCCGCGTACCTGGGCACACTGCTGGCAGCGGCAGTGCTGGGGCGGCACCATGTAGTGCTGACGCTGATCGGCGGCGGCGTGTTTGGCAACCCCATCCCGCTGATCTGGGAATCGATCCGCTGGGCAGCCAGCGAGGTCGAGCCATTGCTGGGCAACGATATGAACGTGATCGTGAACGGACGCAACCTCGGCGAGCACCTGCGTATCGCTGATCTGATGCCCGCAGTGCGCGCGAGCGGCGGCGCAGCGCTGGTCTTCGGCGGGCCAGAGGCGAAGATCGTGCGGTGAGGGGTGACCTCACCCCCGTCCCCTCTCCTGCAGGAGAGGGGTGCCGAGCAGACGCCAGGTGGCGTGAGGTCGGCGGCGCCTGCAGCGGCAAAGGGACGACATATGCACAGATCTCGAACCGCTGGACTGATAAGTGGCTTCATGTTTGGGATGGGCAATGGGTTCATTGATGCATCCTCGTTTTCTTCTGGCTGGTTTCCAGTTTTGCTGAAAGTGCTCGTGACAGGATTGCCATTTGGCATCGCCATCGCGCTATCTGTACACGATTTGACACGTTCACGAACAAATTCATCTCTTCACAACACCCGGCGGTTTCTGCCGCTGGGCATTGTTGGGTTTATTGTCGGTATGTTTCTCTATTTCACGACGCGCGGCCTCCCAAATGGCAATTGGGAGCAATTTGAATCACCACCGGAGACGCCGACGAGCTTCGTTGGCGTTTCCAGCTTCAACGCCTGGGACGACGACCTCCATGTCGAAACAGCCAGTGGGGTCATCTATACCCACTCGTGTGTCACTCGTGCTACATGCTCGTGGAGCAGAGCAGACGAGCCGCCCACCCTTGATCAAACCCCGCAAAATTGGTGCAGACAGGATCGCGCCGAATACTGGCCACCACCATTTTTTCAGCCAGTGCGAGCTACCTACCTGATGAATATTTGTGAGCCGTATAACAACTTGCAGATCAATTTTGTTATCGCCGAGAACGGCTCGGTCTGGCACTACACACGTCTGTTGGAAGGGGGAGAGGGTCTGTTGACGCTTCCGCTCACGATACTCTTGAGCATCGTCGCTGGGGTATCTGGGTACGCATTGTCGTTCCTTGGAGTGGAGCCAGAGCAAGAAACTATCGAGGATTGAGCTATCCACTGCTGTCACCGGTCGACGTAATCGCCATTTCAGCATAGGAGCACACCATGAGGCATCTGATCAAAACCGACCCTAATGTCCCGTGGATCCCCAAACCGGGTGAAGCACGCCTGTACACCACGGATGAGATCCCGGTGCCAGCGCAATGCTCGACGACCTTTGGCTTTGTGTTCGTGGAGGATCGTGTGTTGTTGACGCGGCTCCGCACGCGCGATTGGGATATTCCGGGCGGAGTGATATGAGCGCGATGCTTCGTCACTCAATCCTGAACGCGCCCACATTATCGCCAGAAGCATACGTCATTGCCGGGGTCTACGTGGTATCAAGAAGCGGCACAAATCCAGCTTGAGCAAAATGGTGATCAGTGGTGAATGCCTCAGTTAGCTGCATCTGCTGCATCATCACGAAGCTCATACAATCAACCAGGCTCCAGCCTTTGTCGACGCGACTGGTCAAGAGTTGCCACGCGGCGGCATCAATGAGCGGGTCGATATGTACAATCGTCACATAGGGTGAGGTTTTGATGCTCGCAACAAAGGCAATCAGTTGTGGGCGTGGAATGCGAAGAGGACTGGTCAGGAGTGCGACTACCTCGGTCAAAATGTAGTTCGTGGTAATCATTCGGCGACCCGTCTGACGTGCAGTGCGATAGATGTGAGCCGCACGAACGTGCTGTGGTTGCGTTCGATCTGCCAGGTGTCTCCAGCCAGCGGTATCAGCAAAAATGTCAGGCATATGACAAACTAGTTCTGTACCTGATCAGGTTGTATATTGTGTGTCTGCCCAAGATAGCTATCGTGGTTGTCTGCCCAAGGAGTGCCGCCGCTGTCAAATGCACCGATGAATGCTTCGAGTGGATCATGAACACGGTGCTGTGCGCCCAGACGTAACCATTCTGCCGCGACGGCTTCGATAGGTTGCCCGGTTTGACTCGCGGTTTTGATCAAGGTTTGATAAATGGTATCTGGTACAGAAACGGCCACAGTGAATGCCATCACTTTTCCTTCCCGCTATACCGTTATTATAGCATCCTTGGAAGCCGGTACGAAAGCTGACTGACGTGAACCGTGCTGCCTAACGCTGGCGTTCAGCAGCGCCGCTGGCGGCCGAAAGTGAGGCGAGCATAGGGAAGTGAGCACGTCCAAGATCGCGCCCCGGTTAAGGGGGCATGACAATCAACATTGCCTCCTTCTTTCTGTTAAGTAATTTGCGTATAAATATAGCATGAAAATTCCTGAAATAATCCAATACAGTTGCCACCGAACATGGACTCGATTCCACCCGTCCACCTATTCCCGCGCTGGCGATCTTCGACGGCGATTCGTCCACCTGATCTCCCGTCCCAGCGATCTGCGGCGGAAACGCGTCGCACATACCAGCGGATATGCTCGCCGAATCACAGCGCAACGACGCGTACCACCGGCGCGCAGCGGTTGAAACCCTTCAGGTCTGGATCGGGTGTGCGGTAGGTTCGCCAGCGGCCAGACCTGAAGGGTTTGTCGTCCGTCCAATCAGCGCCACCACCGCCCACCGCACCACGCCCTGAAGGGCGCCCCTACAGCGTGACCTCGCCGCGCACCAGCTGCCACGGCCCATCGCCGCGCGCCACCTGCACCGGGTGGCCCGCCACGAGTACGACACGCAGGGGGCCACTGGCATCGGCGTGGAAACGCAGTTCGCTCTTCTGCCAGGTAAATGGTACGACGACTGTATTCCAGTTCGGCGGGATCTGCGGATCCACGCGCAGGCCTTCATCGGTTGGGAAAAGCACGGTGTTGCATTCCTTCCCGGTATATACCAACATATAGCCCTAGAACTTGTAGATGAAGCAGCCTTGTTGAAGCTCCATACCCGTCTCCGTACTGCGAGCGTAACCGTTACGGATGTAACGAGCGAGAGGCCAATCCGGTTGTTCTACTTTACCGATAATAACGGCATCATCAGACCAATGCGCGTTATTAGCTTTGAGCAAAAAAAGCCTTCTCGTCGTAAGGTCAAAAGCCAATGCATAAAAATGATTTATGGGTGGCGAGAACTGTAATCTCGCAGGCAGCTGTTTTTAAGTAAGATCTACGAGTGGCGCAATTTCCACTGGTACGTGATAATTTTGTAGGCTTGTTCTAGTTTGAATCAAATTATAAAAAGAATAAAGGCGGCCCAACCTCTGGTTGGAGTCGGACTTGGCGGGATTCTGCCGGTTAATCTGAACTTACGGTATCTCGAAGGCTGGTTCTGATCCCGAAGTTGGTTCACGTCCCGCCGCCAAGCTGCTCAACCAGGGCGTTCGGCCTCTCAACCCGT